>JBFYKS010000074.1:0-6760 GCA_041305785.1 Methanoregula sp.
GGAAGTAATCCGTGAGGTTGCCTCCCGAGGAGATACTCGCCATGGCACCCTGCAAAAACTCTTTCATCCGTTTGCTGGGGGTGCTTGCCGAGACAAGCCGCAAAGCATCGATGAGATCGCGGCCGAAGATATCGATCTCCCGGGCAATATACCGGGCTTCAACCGAGCTCTCCCCGTAAATCGGGCTGTCACCCAGCAGCCGGAACACTTCCGCCGGGGTGATCCCTGCCGTGGACATTGACGTGACGTAATTGATCGCGTAGGGCAGGGTAGCATCGATGTTCCGGCACCGGTTGCCTGCTTCGATGCCCGGATAGACAATGAAGATGGCATACGTGATCCCGCCAAAGACCAGCAGCGAGAAGAGGGTGATCGCAATGGTGCCGATGACCAGGCTGTGTTCCGACAGCACGAGGAGCGCACCCGGCACGGCACCTTTGTACTGGATGAGCTTGGGGAGCTGCAGGATCCAGGACAATGCTCCAATGAACACGGCAGCAAGGAGCCCGACGACAATCGAACTGAAAAATGCGGTGGAGAGGTAAACCTCAAAGGGGGTCTTGAACCGCGCGGAGAGGAGATCGTTTCTGAGCTGTGCATACTCCTCCCGCTTGCCTTTCATCCGGCTGCCAAGGAGGTTGAAACAGAAGCGCTCGTAACTATTCATAGAGATCCTTCCTCACTTTCTCAATAACCGCTTCAGGATCGCGGTGGTACGAGATCAGGATCTTTGCCACGTCCTTGTAGTGCCGGATCTTCTTGATCCGCATCCATTCAAGAACTTCCTGCCGGCGCTTGAGTTCCTCGCGCATCCGGTTCTCGTTCCAGCCTTTGGACTCCATGATCTCTTCAAGAACATAGGATTTGCCGGAGTAGGAATGCTCGTCGGTTGCCGACCGCCACTTGAAGACCTCGTTCGTGATGAGTTCGTTTGTTCTCGGGTCGATATCCAGCACTTCGACGATCTGCTTGTTCCTCCTGATACGCTTGCCCCCGACCCGGGCCTGCACCTGGATACAGATGAAGTCGAGCGCCGAGAGCATGTTCCGCGGCACATCCATGGGCGGGTTCTCGATACGGTGAACAACCGAAGCAACGGAATCGGCGTGCGTTGTGGAATACGTGACGTGGCCCGTGCTCATCGCCTGGAAGAGGGTCTGGCACTCCTTGCCACGGACCTCACCTACGATAATGTACTCAGGCCTCTGACGCATTGCAGCCCGGAGCAGTTCATACATGTTGATCTCGCCCCTTCCTGCGGTATCGAACGAGTCCCGGGTGACACTCGGGATCCAGTTCGGGTGCGGGAGTTTCACTTCACGGGTATCTTCAAGGGAGACGATCTTGGCCATCGGGGGGATGAAGAGCGAGATGGCGTTCAGGGCCGTGGTCTTACCCGATGCGGTCCCGCCGGCAAAGATGGAGGACTTGCCGTTCTCAACCGCAAGCCAGATGTAGGCGATCGCAAGCGGTGAGAAGGTGTGCCACTCGATAAGGTCGGTAGGGGTGATAGGCTCGTCCTTGAACTTACGGATCGTGAACGTGGAACCGTGAGCAGTCACTTCGGTCCCGAGCGTCATCTGGATACGGGAACCATCCTGCATGGTGGCATCGAGGATCGGTTCTGCAATCGAGATGTACTTGCCGGCCCGCTGGGCGAGCTTGGTCACAAACGAGTCAAGATCTTCGCTCACATGGTAGGCAAGGGTGGTCTTCATCGATTCATAACTCGAATGGAAGGCAAAGATGGGGGTGTGGACACCATCGCACGAGATATCTTCGATATATTTATCGTGCATGATCGGGTCAATAAGCCCGTCACCGAGGAAATCCTTGTGCATGTTGTAGTGGATCTTCTCGATCTGGACCGGGTCCAGCTTGATCCCGTAATCATGGATGATATCTTCCGTGGCCGTCCGGAGTTTCTTGCGGGCTTCGTCCCGGGAGATGTCCTTGGTGTTGATGTCAAGCGTCTCAAAGAGCCGCTCTTTTAACTCTTTTAAGAGATCTTTTTCGGGATCGGTCAGTTCCGGTTCAATGACATGATACGTGTATTCGTGGGTTGAGTGATCATAGGTGATGCGGATGTAGGCATACGGTTCGTTGACCGGGTACATCTCCATCTCCTCAAGGCCGGGCTTGGGATGGAAGCTGAGGTCGACAAGGGGGCCGTGTTTCTTGGGATCATAGCCTTCCTGCTCGGCACGGATAGCCTTGAACAGGGAAGAGAAACCGAACCGTTTGGCTTCCGGTTTGATTGTTGCCTTCTCTGCAACCATCTCTTCTTCGATATCAAGGTCCTTGAACCCGGCCGTTGAGAACTCTTTCTTCCAGATCTCATCGAATTCCGGGGGGAGCGCACTGCTTCCCGTGCCTTCGAATGCGTTGATCCGACCATGGAGCTTGAGTTCCTCGATCTGGAAGGTTGCTCCCTTGGGCAGGATCAGGCCGGAGAAGTCAGTGATCTGGTCCACGGAGATGATCTTCTCATCGGCATCGGTCTCTTTTCCGGTGGTGACAGGTTCTTCTGTGGCCAGGCGAACCTTTTTTGCCGCCTTGGCCTTCCTGAGCGCGGCCTTGGGATCCTCATCGATGATCTCGATGACCGGTTCTTTTTGCGGGGGTTCCTGGTAGAGCGGTTCCGGTTCAGCAGGTGCCGGCACCGGAGGTTCAGGGGCACGGGGTTGTGGGGGAGCCTGCTCGGGTTCTCGTGGTTCCTGCGGTTGCGCGGCAGGAGCTTCCGGGGTTTTGCCCATGGCAGCAAGGAGTTTTCCTAAGGTTTCCCGCACATCTTTTCCCCCGGTGTCGGGTTTTTCCACAACCACGGGTTGTGGAGATGGTTGTGGAGCCGGGCTCACCACCGGTGCGGGGGCCGGTTCCGGGGAGGGAGGGGATTCATCTTCCAGCAGATCTTCAAAATCCGTTATGTCTTCTGACGGGGTTATCACGGGTCTGCGGGGAGGCGGCGGAGTCCGGACCGGTTCCTCCGCGGGGGCGGGGGCCGGTTCTGGCTTTTTCGTCATCCCCAGTTTTTTCATGAGGGCAGAGAAGTCGCCCCCGCCGGCACCAGGATCAGGGATACCTGATCCGGGCGGCGGAACATCCTTTACCGGCTCATCTGCAACCGCCGGTTCCTTTACCGGGGCTTTCTTCTTTGTTCCCCCGATCATCTTCATCAACGAATTTACATCGTCAAGCGTATCGTCATCATCGTTACTCATGTCTGACCTCCCCCGCAATTAACCAGTAAACCTGTAGTCAGTCGTGATACCGACTTGTATCCGGTAATCTCTAAAAGATAATTTTGTCTGGGAGTATATCTATTCTGCGGAATTAACCGGCTGATTTTGCGCGCTCCAAACGCAGATAATCCCACATTTTGCGGAATTCACAGGATTGTGCGGGGTGGGGTTATCCATCGATCTCTTTCTGGATGCTTTTGAGGACAACCCGGATAAGCCCCAGCTGGGCATCAGCCCGGGTAAAAATGCAGAGATACAGGTCGCCACAAGGCGCAATGATGAACTTGTTTGTTGGCGTCTCAAGGATGAGCTGATCGAGATTGCCGATATCCATCTCCTGGGCAATTTTTGTCCCGGCCCGGGCAAAATCCTCAGCCGATGCTGCAACGTGCTCAAAGTCCGCATCTCCGAGGGACTGGACGGGAAATCCTTCGAAGAATGCCGACACGGCAAGAACACCGGGCTGGCTTAGGATCTTGTTGAGCTTGCTCTCGTCAAGAAGATGTGGACCGTCGGCCGGAACATTTTCTTCAGCCGAGGGCGCCGGCACCGGGGCCGGACTCTCCTGTGCAAGAAGGATCTCTTCATTCCGGGAGATCCGGATCGCCTGGCTGAACTCATCGGGGTTGTACCGGTGAAGGCTGAAGGTCTGCGAGGACCCGTCATCCCCGGTATCCAGGGTCATATGGGAGAGCGCCTCCTTTCCCCGAAACTCGCCTTCGCCGTCCTTGAAATAGGCTGAGATTAACCGGCCATTGTCGGTCAGGATGAATCCATGACCGGTCCCGGTGGTGATCTCGATTGCCCCGCAAAAGGACATCATCTCCCGGATAAACCCTTCATCCTGGGGATTGGAGATGGTCCCACCATCGGTCCCCGCTGGAAATTTCATAAAAAAAGGGGAAGACTACAGGGCAGCAACGATGCGCTCTTTGTTCTTCTTCAGTTCGTACCGGATCCTGCCGACATTTGCCGTCGTATCTGCAACAATGGCAATCAGTTCGTCAGCCGAGAGCGGAGAGAGGATAATGGGTCCTTTTTCGAGTTCAACAAGCATCTGGGAGAGTTCACCTTTCCCAAGGGTATTCCCCATTGCTTCTGAAGTTCCCAGACCGGTCGAGGCCATGGCACCCAGGGCTTCAATATCAACCTTGCCGGAAACGGCACTCTCAATAACGAACCCATCTCTTCCCACGACTACGGCCGCTGATACCCCTTCCACCTTTAGAAATTCCTCAAGTAATGGTTTCAGCATATTTGCACCACGTAATAAATGTATCTTCTAATTCTTTTTCTATTAAAGGTTTGGTCTTTGTATCTCACAATCTTTGAAAAACGGCTTGATTCTGAGCACCATTTCACCCGTTTGCCATACCGGATCGTGCAGGTAAAACACAACGGTTATAAATCAGGGTGCTGTTCACGGCAACCCAGACGCAGGGGCGCGTGCCGTCATTCCTGAATAAAAAGAAACTATATACCAGAATGTCGCTAAAGTAACAATGATGCAATTACCGAGGGGTACATTCCGCGAGATCAAGAAAGGCGCGACCATTGAAGCCCTCTTATCCGAACTTGAGAGTTCACGCTTCTCGGGGCTCTGCAGTATCTCCTCAGAGGCAGGCACCGGAACCCTTGTCTTCAAATCCGGCAAGTGTATCCTTGTCAAATTCCTTGGAAAATCCGGTGATGACGGGTGCACCGAACTGCAGAAGAACCGGAGCAGCGAGGTGGACGCTGCACTCTCCACCCTTGACGATGCACAGATCCAGCTCTCGCTTGAGTTCAACAAGACCTGTCGGCTCATAAAAGTGGCAAGGCCCCTCGATGAACCCCAAAAAGCAGCCCAGCCACCACGGGAGCCGGTGAAAAAACCTGCCCCGCCGGCCCATATGGCAGCACCTGCACCGGCGGTAAAGACTCCCCCCCAGAAACCCCCGGCATCGTCCCTTTTCCAGCGCCCGGCCCCACCGGCGCAACCCGAGCTGGTCCCGGAACCCGCACCACGGCCCCAGGCAGCATCCCACCGGCCTGCCATGCCGGCATTTCCGGCCACCCAGGCACCCCCGGTCCCGCGGCATGAAACCGCAAATCCGGCACCGGCTGAAGAAAAAGCAGATGCCCCGGCACAGGACAGTAGTTTTGAGAAGGATATCGATACCTTTGATACCATGGACCTTGACAATGTCACGGACAAGATTCGCAATGACTGCAAGACCATGATCAAACAACTTCATCTCGAACACCTGATGGAACGCTGATTTTTTTTATCGGGACGGTTACTATGACATCCATCTTTTCCCTGTCGGATCCTGTGGTTATCATTGGAATTATTGGCGGAGTTATCCTGGTTGTGGGAATACTCGCTGCCCTGTACCTCCGGAAGCGGTACCCGGCGGGATCCCAAAATGAGGGAAAAACCGGGCCCGATGCCGGACGGCTCGCCTACCAGCCCCAGGCCCGCCCGGTCCCTGCTGTGCCAAAGGGTGCCATTCCGCGGCCCGCCCGTCAGGCACCGGTGCTGCCTGCCCCAAAAGAGATACCTCTTCTCGATGGCAGGGCAGACATCTCAGAAAGCCTCCGGGCGCTTGCAGAGAAATATTCCCTTGATGCGCTCACCATTGCCACGTCCGATGGCCTGGTCTTTGCTTCCAGCGGGGACGATGATTCCCAGACCGATGCGGCCCAGTACAGTGAGATCTTCAATAACGACCCGCTCTCTGAGACACCGGGTGCCGTCCTGAGTGGCATCGGCCACAAGGGATCCGACCTCGTGCTCATCATCCGGACGCCGCTTCCGGTTCTCGATGAGATCCGTGAGCGCATCGAGAACGATACAAAAGATATTTTAAACTGGTGGATATAACACGTTATGAACCAAATCCAGTAATCTTATATCAATATAATAGAAATACTCATCACCACAGGGTGTTCAATGGTCAAGGTTTACACGATTGCATCCGGAAAAGGCGGAACCGGCAAGACAACGGTCTCGGTCAACCTCGGAACAATGCTCGCTCAGCTGGGCAAGGAGACGTACCTGATGGATGCTGACATCGGGATGGCCAACGTTGGTCTTGTCCTGGGGCTGCAGGATGCACCGATCACCCTTCACGAGATCCTTGCCGGTAAAGGCAATATCAACGACGCCATCTACGAAGGCCCGGCCGGGCTCAAAGTCATCCCGAGCGGCATCTCGCTCCAGGGCTTCCAGCAGGCAGACCCGGACCGTATCAGGGACGTAATGAGCGAACTGGTCAAACGCTGCGAATTCCTCCTGATCGATGCTCCCGCCGGCATCAGCAAGGACGGCGTTGTTCCCCTCGCCGTTGCCGATGAGGTCATTCTGGTCGTCAACCCCGAACTCTCCAGTATCGTTGATGCGCTCAAGACCAAGATCCTCACGGAAGTGGTCGGGGGTCATGTGCTCGGCTCCATCATCAACCGGGTCGACCAGGACAAAACGGATATCATCACCAAGAAGATGGAGAAAGTCCTTGGCGTCAAGGTCATCGGCA
>JBFYKS010000075.1:0-2613 GCA_041305785.1 Methanoregula sp.
CGGCTAATGCCCGGCTCTCGCTCAAAGAGAAGATATCGCGCTGGTCCGTGATCACCAAAGACGAATAAAAAGAGGCGCGCCCTTACCGCTCCATCCGGAACTTGAGGAAGATGACGTGGTAAATGGCATAGAACCCGGTGAGCACGGCAGCCGTATACCCGGCAAGCGCGAGATAGGAGATCCACCACGGCAGCTCAACCGGGCTCTGCTGGAGTACCAGGGATGACCCGACGACAAGCGCTGCTACAACCATCCCGATCATCAGCTTGTCGGCCACCTTGTCCGCCGCCATCTGGATCTTCTGGATATTCGCATCCTCGACCTCGAGCTTGAACGACCCCGTGGAGAGCCGGCGCAGCATCAGGTTGAGGTTGCGGGGCATATCGAGAAGCGCATCGGCACCCTCAAGGAGGGACATCGATGCCCGTTTGATGTATCCCGCCGAGAGCGTGTTGGTGTCGGCCAGTTTCATTAAGTAGGGGGTGACCTCCTTGCCGAAGTTGAACTTCGGATCGAGCCGGATCCCGATGTCGAGAACCATCATGAAGACCTTTAGGAGGAGCATGAGGTTCATGGGCACTTTGAGCCGGTAGCGGCGCATGGACTCGGTGAGCTCGGTCACGACAAGACCAAAGTTCATCTGGCCGACATCCACCTCACCGCCGCCAAAGTCGTGCATCATGATGTAGAGATCGTCCCTGAGGGGTTCCCGGTCCACCTCGGCTATCACGATCCCGAACCCTTCAAGCGACCGTATCATCAGGTCGATGTCATCGGTTGAGAGGGCGAACAGGAGGTTGATGAAGTTCTGCCGTTTCTCGGGCCGGAGGATCCCGACAATGCCAAAGTCCAGAAAGATGATGTCTCCTTCCTTTGTCACCAGGAGATTGCCGGGGTGGGGGTCGCCGTGGAAGAACCCGTCCTCGAAGATCATCTTGAGGTACGCGTGGAACCCGCGGACACCAATCTCGTGCGGGTCAAGACCCATCGCCATGATCGCCTCGCGGTCATCGATCCTCACGCCTTCGACAAATTCCATCACCAGCAGGCGGGGCGAGGAGAACTCCCAGTAGATCTTCGGGAACCGGATGCCGGGCACGTCCCGGAAATTCCGTGCCATCCGGTCCGCGTTCCTTGCATCGCGGGTAAAATCAAGTTCCTTTACAATCTGGTGGGCGAAATCCTCGACCATCCCGGACGGGTTGTAGAGCCGGGTCTCGGGAAAGACGGTCTCGATCCGCTCTGCCATGGACTGAAGGATTGCGATATCCGTCTCGATCAGTTCCCCGATACCCGGCCGCTGGATCTTGAAGGCAACCACGGTGCCGTCCCGCATAACCGCCCGGTGGACCTGCCCGATAGAAGCGGACGCCACGGGCGTCTCATCGATCTCAAGGAACCATTCCTCGCAGTTCGGGCAGGTCTCCCGGATGACCTCCATAACCTCTGAGAACGGGATCGGTTTGGCATGGTCCTGCAGCTTCTTGAGCTGGTCGATCATCTCGGGAGGCAGCAGTTCGGTCCTCGTGCTCATGATCTGGCCGAACTTCACAAATGTCGGGCCGAGATCTTCAAGCGCCAGCCGGATCCGCTCGTAGACGGTCTGCGTGTCGGCAACCTTTCCCGAGGTCGGGAGCTTGAACCGCGTCTTGCCCGGAAAGATCTTCTCAAGACCGATACCAAAACCGTACTGGCTCAGCACGTCCACGATCTGCGCATATCGCCTGATACGGGTTACCATAGGTAAAGATTTGCGCTGGTCATACTTAATGCGTGCTTCTTTTTTTATTCGGGCGGGGATCCGGGTCCGTCAGGGGAAGAAGAGAGGTCAGGGCACGACGGTACCGATGGCATCGTCCATCACAATGACCAGGTCGAGCGGTTCGATTGCAAGGGTGCTGTTGCGGTCAAGAGAAGGTACCGGTACCTCCGTGCAGCAGCTGAAGCTATCCGTTGCAGGGATCCAGGTTCCGGGGCACATCTCGCCGGGCCTGACGATCGAGCCCCCCTGGCCTGCACAGGTCTGGATGCCGTAGGTGTCCTGCGGGGTGGTGGGGGGGAGTGTGGTCTGCAGGGTAACCAGCGTTGCAGCAGGCCCGGGCGTGAGGGCGGCCGGTGTCGCGGTTTTCAGCACCGGGGTCTTTGCCTGCGGGGTGACCGGGGCGGTGGTTTTTTCCGGTGCAGGGGTTTGCCGGGGCTCGGGCCCGGGGATGCTGGTGCACCCGGCCGTGACGAGCAGGCACAGAATCAGGAGGGAGGTGATGACCAGTACCGGAAGATCGCGTTTCTTAATCATTGCACCACCTCCATCTGGTCTGCGGCATTATCGAGCGTGATGACCATGGCCCGGATGGCCGCAGTGAGATCAGGCGGGAGAGATGCGGAATTTGCGGTATCGCGGTATGCCATCGAGAGATCCTTGAGATCCTTTTTGACATGCAGGAACGGGGTCTTTGCCATGCCAAGGTTTCCGGTTGCAAGCATCCGGTCCAGGGAAGCCAGATCGATCTTGAGCTGCCGCAGGGTGGTTTCCGGCGGGCCGATGTCGAGGAGGATGACGATGAGATCGTTGTTGATCCGGTCTGCCTGCGCCACTGCCCGGTATCCCTGTTC
>JBFYKS010000076.1:0-11017 GCA_041305785.1 Methanoregula sp.
GTATTCAATGATATCTGGAAATAAAAAGGTTGTTATCCTGACTCTTCGCGGCACAGGGCTTTGATGAGGTCACGGTCATAGAGCATACCGACCAGTTTCTTGTCGCCATTGATGACCGGGAGCTGGTCGACGCGGGAGCGTTTCATCTTGAGAGCGCACTCGCTCACTTCGGCGTTCTGCGGGACAGCCACGACATTTTTTACCATGGCGAGTTTCACCGGACGGTTTGGCAGCTGGACTTTCGAGATGCCGAAACTGATCGTATGGTTGTCGCGGATGCTCTCCCACGTCCATTCATCGTCATCGGTGCCGTTCGAGAAGTCCGAGACGCCGACCGAGTCCTCGATGCTCGAGCTCCTGATAAGATCCCGCTCGGAGATGATGCCCATGAGCGTGTTCTCGGCATCGAGGATCGGGATCGCATCGACACCGGAGATCTCCATGACCCTGCCGACAACCGGAAGGGGGGTCTCTTCCCAGAGGGCAAAAGACTTGCTCACGTATTTGTCCTTGATCTCTTCGCGGCACTTGACCGTAGCAAGGGCGTGGATGACATCGGCAACCGAGAGAAGACCCTGAAGTTTGTTGTTCTCCACGACCGGAAGCCGGCGGATGCGACGGGTGACCAGCAGCCGGGCAGCCTCAAGCAGGTTCATATCAGGATCGATGGTGATGGGCTTTGCCGTCATCAGGAGCCCGAGCTGGGTCTCCTCGGGTTTCCGCAGGAGATCCTTTCTTGTGATGATCCCGACGATCTTTTTGTTCTTCAGGACGGGTACACCGGAGATTCCCGTGCGCTTGAGGATCTTTAAGACATCGTCACGGTTGCCCGGGATCTCGACGTGGACCACGTCGGATGTCATGTAGTCCCTGACTATCATGTCGGTTATAATCTCACCACCATGGTCGAGACTTTGCTGTGGGTGACAACAAAGGTGCTGACGCTTCCGATAAGAAGACGATCGGTCTGGCTCTTGCCGTGGGAACCGACAACGATGAGATCGGCCTTGTTCTGCTCTGCAAGCGTGATGACCTCGCTGCCTGCATGGCCGAATTTCAGATGGGTTGTTAAGGAAATACCCGCAGCGTTTGCCTGTTCTTTTACTTTTGCGAGCACCGCCTCACCCTCATTCTTAAGAACCGAATACATGATCTCGACCGTGTTGTCAGATGGCAGGGATGAGAAGAGGCCGGTCTCAACAACGTACGCGGCATGAAGGCTGGCATTCCCCGCCTTTGCGATATCGAGAGCCCGATCGAAAGCCCGCCGGCTTGCTTCCGATCCATCAATGGCAACCAGTATGTTAGTAAACACGATAATCACCCAAAACAAACATGCCTTTTTTATTGGAGTTACAAATTAAAAACATTATTGCAAATCTGCCCGGATTGGGCCCGTTTTATTAAAGATGAGACCGGATCGCGGCTGAAGCGCACCGCGGATCCGGCCGGGTCGATCATGAAAAGGTTTGCCCGGGCACCTTTTTTGATGAAGAAGGGGGTGCCGGTCAGAGCCGAGCCGGCCACCCCGGCATGGAGAAGGCTTTTTGGGTGCTGCTTGTACACAACCGAGGCAAACGCCAGTTCTGAAAGCATGTCCGGGGAGACGAACATGACGTTGTCCGTGCCGAAGTAAACGGTGCAGCCGAGTTCGCCCATCAGCGAGAGCGGCGGGTTTTTGGATGACGTGGTGACACCGAGCGTCCAGTTCGAACGGGGGCAGACGACAATTGGGATCTCCTGCTCGGCGCAGAACCGGAGCTGTTTTTTCGTTGCATGGGTTGCGTGAATGATCAGGTCGGGCTCGTAGGCAAGGGCGGCGTCCACGTCATCTGCATCCTGTTCTCCGGCATGGAACGCAACTTTCCTGCCGGCTTTTTTTGCAGCGGCAACCTGCTTTTCAACTTCATTGACATCGCGGGTGCTGCTGATGCCAAGGCCGTCTGCGAAATGTTCCCCGCCTTCGCGGCCGAAGATGACCGGGTGGAACGGGAGGCCCGACGCTGCATCCTGAAGGGCCGTGACACCGGCCTTACCCCCTTCCCGGAAATCCGCACAGCCAAAAGTGCCACCCGCGATCATCCCCGCCATGCTCGCCCGCATGCCGGCGATGAGATCAGATCGCGGGGTGGCTGCCAGCAGCCGGTGTTTCAGGCCGTCCGGGGGGGTTACGAGTTGGGCGAGATCGCCCGTTGCGCCGCAGTCCATGGCCACCGTGTCTCCCAGGTGGGTATGGGCGTTGAAAAGCGCCGGTACGATCCAGCGCTGCGGGGCGTTTGTATTCTCCACAATGGCAGTGATGATACCGCCCTCAATCCGGATATCGGCCGGCACGATATCAAGTTCTTCACCCAAAAAGACCTGCCCGGACAGGGACTGACAAGGGTTTTTCATAAGGGGTAACTCTCCTTTATATATCGAGAAATCAAATATTTATGCATGGCAAAGAAGCAAGGTGGAAGATTACTCTCCTCAGCGGGTCTCGTCAACTATTATGAGAGCGAGGACCGGCGGGGCATCCATATCAGCCCGGTTACGGTCATGGTCGTATCTGCGGCAATTGGTATCGTCATTTACGCACTTGACCTCATGTTTTAAGAACTCCATTCTTTTTTCAGTACGCGCTTTGTGATATCCTCATCTCCACTGAAGTAGAGGTTGTCGTGGCCGGCCCAGGTACCACAGTTCCGGAAGATGACGGCCGGTACACCGTTGTTGCTCTCGCCCATCACGAAGTTTGAAAACCCGGCAATTTCGTCCACTACGGCCTCTTCCGTGATCTTGAGTTCGTGCCCGAAGAGATCCGTGTCGCCCCGGTAGTCACGGATCGCGGGAATCCCGCTCCACCCGATCGCGTTACCGGTCTGGCCGCGCCGGAACGACCGCCCGCAGGTGTCGGTGATGATGACCCCGATGTCCCTTCCGGAGGCTGACTTCATCGCAGACCGCAGCTCATCTGCGGACTTCATCGGGTCGGGGGGGAGGAAGATGATCATCCCGTCATCGATATTTGACTGGTCGACACCGGCCCGGACCCCGATGTGCCCGAATGCCATCTCAGAAAGGATGAACGGGTGCTCCATGATGATATCTGTTGAAGCATCGAGCACGGACTGGACAAAACGCGGGTCTTCGCCGTTAAGTTTTCCAAGCCGCACCGCCCGCTCAGAGGGTGTGATATCGGAGAGTTTCCTGACATAGCCTTTGGCCTTGGACCAGATGGTCGAGGCAACGCAGAGGATGTCCCCGTCACAAACCTGTACCCGCTCACAGACAAGAGATGCAATATCGTCCCCCTCGCGGATGAGCGGGAGGCCGCGCACCCCGATGACCACAATATCTTCCATACCATCTCTATGCGATGACTGCACGATATAGGGATTTCGGAATGTATCCGGGGACAGGAATTGTGAAAGATTGTCATTACAGCGTATCGCAGCCCGAATGACGGATACCTCCAGCACCGGGGACCAGCGATATTTTTATATCATGACAGCACGCAACACGTGATACTTATGTACTACATCATCCGGTGCCCGGGAGGATGCAGCACATTTACCTACGTTGACCGGTTCCAGAAATGGAAACTCTGCCCGTTCTGCGGCCATGCATACGAGGTGGCAAGGGCACCGGTGTACCTTGAAGTCGAGGATCACCGCGAGGCCGAGCATATCGTCCGGCAGATGGAGCGGCACCTCCAGACAACCAAAAAGAAAGATTTCTCAAAAGAAGAAAAAGAAGAACTCCGGCGCCATTATACCGCAGCACTGCGGGGAAAACATAAGGGCGCTGCATCGTAAAACCCCTTTTTTGTCCTTGACAGATTCCGCCAATACATCTGGTCAGGGTAAAACCAGCGCGGTTGTATTTCTACGCTTGTAACAACTGGTTGCCAGACCAGAATAACGCTGCCACGGCGGGGCATCAGACCGGGCAGGTGGGGAGGGCCAACTCAACGTATGGACAATATCGGAATATGGTTCTCAACAATTCGTTATGTCCCGGATCAGGAGTATCCTCATCAAAACCCTGGTCAAATGTACCTGAGCAGTACATGACATCAGATTTCAGGTTCACGATTCTCTGGCACATCTTGATGGCAGACCCTGTTTAAAAAATTTTGATCGCGATTATGCGTTGTTAATAAGCGAGGCTACAGTAGGATAATTATCCTACAATTCGGGTGTACAACCTACTATTTCTCTCATGTTCCGGCGTGGAGTGCCCGACCGGACAATCGGATCGCGATTGAAAATTTTTAAGCGGGGGTGAGGGGTCGATTGATTTTTTTCCAGAGATCGATTGCGATTTTTTTGTACGAAACCGGAAGAGTGTTTTGTTTCACTCTGGAGAATTCCTGACCCCACCTTCTGGATTCGATTGCGATGGAGCCACGGGCGCCCGGGGTCTCGTTGACCCTCGCCTTTGTGGAGCATGAACGAGGTAGAGGATTTTATGCGTGAAAATTGCTAAAATGGGGGTTTTGGGGGATCGCCCCCGTATGCTGCCTCCCCCTCTGGAGGAGGGGGGGGTCACCTTCACAAATTCCACTGAAGAGTTTCTAAATGGATTTCACCAGAGCCGTTTGTTTCGGATGCTTACCAAAATGATCCAAATGGATCCCCATCATACATTCATGGCAGTAAAGAGCCAGAAGAAATCTCATTGATCGCAATTCTTGCAAATTTCCGTGTTCCACTCCACTAGTGCTCGTCATCTTCCGAACGTGCTTTCATCGACCGGAACACATTCAGGACAATGGAACCGACAATGAGCAGGGAAATGCCGATGATGGCGTAGATGATCAGGCTGAAGTTTTCCTGCACGATCGGGAGGCTCCCGAAGAAATACCCGGCTAACGTGAATGCGCAGATCCAGAGCACGGCACCCGTGACATTGTAGGCAAGGAACAGGCCGTACTGCATCTTCCCGACCCCGGCAAGGAACGGGGCAAATGTCCTGATGAACGGCACAAACCGCGCAATCACGATGGTGAGACCCCCATACCGGGTGAAATATTCCTCGGTTGTTTCGAGATGCCGGCGCTTGACCAGCGAGTAATTCTTCTCCAGTACTTTCATACCGACCGTGTGACCGATCCAGTAATTGACCGAATCCCCAAGGACTGCTGCTGCGATGAGACTGATGAGCAAAATCTCGACGTGTAAAAAACCCGCTCCGGCAAGCGCACCGGCAACAAAAAGGAGCGAGTCGCCCGGCAGGTAGGGCATGACCACAAGGCCGGTCTCGCAGAAGATGATCAAAAACAGGATGAGGTACGTCCAGAATCCGTACGCTGCAATGATACCCGGCAGGTAATGATCAAAATGGAGAACGAAATCAAAAATTGCAAACAACAGATCCATTTCCGGTTATTTCTGATCCCGGAAAGGATAAATCATCCGGTGGTGGGAAAATATTTGGCAAAGGGGGAAAGATCGCGGTCCTTGTTCTCACATCTCCTGGGGATTTTTTTGCGATGTGTGAATGCGGAACACGGTCCGGAGCAGCAACCCGACAAGGAGGACCGGCGCGGTGAACACGATAATTCTTGCCCACCCATCAACTGAAAGGGGAACCGTGCCAAAGACGGCTCCCCCGTACTGGACAATTACTATCTGGATGAGAACAACCAGTCCCATGACAATAAAAAACGTGGGATTCCCTGAGAAGAACGGGGGCATCCGGCCATCCAGCGCCCGGCAGTTGATCCCGTTCCAGACCGCAGCGATGATGAAGGCCGAGAAGAAGACGGTCATCATCTCTGCTGTTGTGGTTCCCCCGATGAAACCGGTCGCGATCTGAAGGAGGCCCCCGATGATGAAGATCGCCCCGGTCACAAGGATGGAGAGCCACATGAATGGCGTGATGATCTGTGCATCCTGGGGGATCGGCTTACGGTTCATCAGGCCTGCATGCGGGGCTTCGGAGCAGAGCGCAAATGCCGCGAGCGTGTCCATAATGATGTTGATCCAGAGGATCTGGATGATGGTGAATGGTTCAGGATACCCAAGGATGGTCGAGAGGAAGATGATGAGGACTGCACTGAAGTTGATGGTCAGCTGGAAGAGGATGAACCGCTGGATGTTCTCAAAGAGCGACCGTCCCCACCAGACCGCGTTCGTGATCGAGGCAAAGGAGTCGTCGAGCAGGATGATGTCGCTTGCTTCCCGTGCAACTTCGGTTCCGGCAATCCCCATGGCCATGCCGACATCACCATGTTTAAGGGCCGGGGCATCGTTGGTCCCGTCACCAGTAACCGCGACAACCGATCCGTTCTTCTGGAGTGCTTCAACAAGGAGCAGTTTGTCCATGGGTTCTGCCCGGGCCATCACATCGAGATCACCTGCAGCGGCTGCCTGTTCGTCAACGGAGAGGGTGCGGAACGCTGCACCGGTCATGATTGTCCCGCCCTGCAGGATCCCCGATTCCCGTGCGATAGCCCGCGCGGTCTCCGGGTTGTCCCCGGTGACCATCCGCACCTTGATCCCGGCATGCTGGCAGGTGGCTACCGACTCGGGGATGTTGTCCCGTAGATGATCACGGATTCCCACAAAACCGTCCCAGGTGAGGCCGGTCTCGTGCTCGTCATCACCTTTAATCTCCTTGTGGGCAAAGGCAAGCGTCCGCATTGCCCGCGACGCAAGTTCGGAGACACCGGAGAGGTCCGGCGTACCCGTGCACAGCCCGGCCAGGATCTCCGGCGCACCTTTCACGAGAAGATAGTTCTTATCCCCAAGACGGACAACCGTCGACATCCGCTTGCGTGTCCCGTCAAAAAGGTACTGACGGCTGACCGTTGTCTCTGCACGGATCTTCCGGTAGTCCATGTTGTGCGTGCGAAGCCAGCGGAGCAACGCCCCTTCGGTTGAGTTCCCAATGACAATGATCCGGCCTTCGCGTTCTTCCAGGTGCGCAGTGCCATTGACCGCCGCATTGAGGGCGATCCACCCGGCAGGAGTGGCCGGAACAGCAGCGCTCTCTTCGGGGTCCCCGAAAGGCGAGGCTACCACTTCCATCTGGTTCTTTGTGAGGGTCCCGGTCTTGTCCGTGCAGATGGTTGTTGCCGACCCGATGGTTTCGCAGGCAATCAGCCGGCGGACAAGGCAGTTGGCCCGTGTCATCTTGCGCATGGCAAGCGAGAGGGAGAGGGCAACGCTCATCGGGAGACCTTCAGGAACCGCAGCAACGATGATGACAACGGCGAGCATCACGTAGTGGAGGACACTGTTGGCGGTTTCGAGATTGAGACCGGTGACGTCACCGATCATAATGCCCCGGAGAAGGAACGTGCCGAGGATGAGCACCGCCATGATGTACCCGAACCTGCTGATAAGGTGGGCAAGGGCTTCGAGTTTCTGCTCGAGCGGGGTCGGGGTCGCATGGTCGATGCCAAGAGATGCGGCAATAACCCCCATCTGGGCAGAATCCCCGACAGCCGCGGCATACATCTGACCTTTCCCCGCCGTGACAAACGTCCCTTTGAGGACCCGGTCTGCCACCTCTTTACTGACCGGTTCAGTCTCACCGGTAAATGCAGACTCGTCAGCATGGATGTTATCGGAAGAGGAGATCCAGCCATCGGCCGGTACAGCATCCCCGGCCTCGAGGAGGATGAGATCTCCTACAACAATGTCGCGGGAGGGCACTGCCATCGCCCTGCCATCGCGGATCACCTTGATCGCCATATCATCCCGGTGCGCGTTGAGCACATCGAATTCCTTGCTGCTCCGGTATTCGTTGAAGAAGGCGATGCCGGTTGCAAGCAGGACGGCGACGATGATCCCAAGAGTGTCCAGAAGACCGTGACCCTGGACCAGGGCCACAACGGTTGAGACAGCAACGGCAAGGAGCAGGATCTTAATGACCGGGTCATCGAACTTTGCCAGGTACTGTTTCCAGAGCGGATCCCGTACCGGAGGGGTCATCGCGTTTGCGCCATACCGTTTGCGCATCTCCTCAACGCGTGAAGAGTCAAGCCCGGACTCGCCGGTGAGGGTCGTTATCTCGTCAAATGGAATCATGGACATATCCTTTTACCAAGAGTTACATGGATCCGTAATACCGGATTTCTAACCACATATGATATGGCAGGCAATAGGTATTGTGCCCCGGCATTTTAAAAAAGGCAGCGGGAGGACGATCAGATGCGCCCGGTCTTCTGCAGCCAGATGCCGGTCCCCGCATAGGCAAGAGCGAGGACGAACAGGGCACAACCGGCCGCAATAACCCCGCTCCAGTTTCCGGAACACCACGCCTCCCATACGAGGGAGAAGATCCAGAGGATCCCGGCAAGAAGGAGAAGGGCAGTCAGTGCGAGTCCGAGCAGGCCCGCGGTCCCGACAACTATGAGTTCATCCATGAAGCGTCCAGCCCCTGAAAGGTATACCATTAATCATGCACCCATCTCCATATTCTCGTCCTTCATTCAAGATAATCCGCCAGCACGTCACGGTACAGTCTCACCACATTCTCTTCGGTCCCCGTCATTGCGGGGAATCCGCCATACGATCCTGCCGCGGCGATATCCCGGGGCAGGTCAAGCCGGTACTGGCTTTGAGAATGGAACCAGCCGTTTTTCTGGTAATACCACGAGAGATACTCCTGTTCGGTCTGGCCGGGGGTAGGGATGAAGAGGGCGTGGTGTTTTTGCAGTTCTGCAAGTTCCATCATGGAGGTGTAACCCGACCGGCAGACAATGAATTTTGCCCGGTTCATCAGCATCTCCTTCTCCTGAGTGGTGGCGTAACTCATAATGGTGCACTGGTCTGACAATACAGGCGGGTTTTTCCGGCCCGGGCTCCCGAGCAGGACCGCAGAAGAACCATCCAGATCGGCAATTTTGGGAAGAAGGATCGATTCAAGCTGCGTCCGCTGGGGTTCGGGGCCGGAGATGAGGAAGAGGTAATCGAGGTCTTCAGAGATATCCTGTTTTCGCGTACTGGTGAGGATCCCGGCATAGTAGATCCGGGAGCGGGTCGCCTCCGTTTCTGCCCGGGAGAGTTTTCCCGCCAGTGCCTGCGGGCCCGGAGGATTGTCCGGCACGATAACCCGCTCGTACTTACTGTGCAGGTACCCGTTGAGCCATGCTGCTGAAAGTTCGAACGGCCATGCAATGAGCGGGAGATGGTAATGGAGCTGGTGGGTGATGAAGAGGGAGGGGATTTTGTCAGAGTAAAGGCCGAGCCGGTTATCGCTGATGATCAGGTCGAAAGTATTCCGGGAAAGGATGGAGGCAAGGTTCCTGCGCTCATCGGCAACGGCTTTGAGCATGAGCGGGAGAAACGCGACAAATCTCGGCAGGAAGAAGCGGGTGTTGCTGTACGGGATGGGATAGTCGGGGAGATCGAGGGATGTGCAGCCGGGGAACTCCTGCATGAGCGCGGCACGGGCATTTCCGGTTGCGGCGATGGTGACCTCATGGCCTTCAGAGAGGAGTTTTTGGATCAGGGGGATATCCCGGGTTGCATGACCCAGACCCCAGTTCAGCGGCGAAATCAGTACGCGTGCCATCCATCACTCCGGTATTGTACTGATCTTGCCGCCGGGGTTTTTGAATGATTCGTCTTTTCCCCCATCCGGGCGAACGCATAAATTCTCTTCCGGTGATTGTTATTGAATGGTGAAAATGCCAGAAGCGGTGGTTGAGCGCCACCCGTTACGACGTCTTATCCGGTTTGAAGCTTACGGGATCCTCTTCATCCTTGCGGGACTGTTTGGTGCCCTCCTCGCAAACGGCTCCCCGAACCTGACCCTTGCCATCCTTTTAGTATTTGTTGCCGCATCCTCGGCGTTCGGTTTTGTCATCAACGACATCTCGGATATTGCCCTTGATGCCCGTGCGCACAAACCCCGCAACCCGCTTGCCGATGGTTCCCTGAGCTGTCGCACCGCAAAGATCGTCAGCGCAATCCTGCTGGCAGTAACGCTGGCCTGTATGGCCCTTCTGCCCGCAGATCTCCTGATCCTCGAACTGGCAGTGCTCTTTGTCTTTATCACGTACTCCTTCTGGATTGAGGTCAAGAACATTGCGGGCCTTGACCTGGTCTACCACGCCCTGTTCCCCGCGCTGTATGGCTGGCTGGGGTATGTCCTGTTCCAGCCGCTTGATCTCACGGGCATCGTCTATGTTCTCCTCCTTGGGATATTTGGTGCCGTAGGGGAACTGGGCAACGAGATCCGGGATCTTGAAAAAGACCGTCACGTCCGGAAGAACACCGTGGTAGTGATGGGCGAGCGGCCGGCCTTTTACCTGACCCTTGGCCTGCTCGTTCTGGCACTGACGATCATTGCGATCTTCTCGGTAACCGAGCCGGGTTTCCTCTGGCTTTTACCCTTTGTCCCGTTCGGGGCGTTTCTCGTGCACCCGGTCATTAAAGCAATGAGAGATGAGGAGTACCGGAATCATTTTGTGGACTCCATCAACTCCCGTGCTATCTTCCTTGCCGCGGCTATGCTGATGGTATTTGCGTACCTGCGGCTGGGAACCTGATTTATTTCACACGGGCGAATTATCCGCTGCCCTTTTTTGACCGATCAGGGTGATCCAATCGTTGCCCGTATCATTGAACCGGATCGTGAACCCTGCACCGGAAAGGATTCGTTTTAGCAGGTCCGGCGCAATTGGTATTTTGGAATAGGAACTGATAATTCGCTCCCACGACCCGGACTCGCGCGTGTAGAGGATATCCGTGACCTGTATCCGTTCGATCCCGTAATCGATCCGGCAGAGGAAGATCCGGTCATCACTCCGCTGAACCGGAATGATCTCGGTGGAACCGGCAGGTTTTTTTGAATAATTGCGGCAGGAAAGGACAAGGGTTCCCCCTGCCTTAAGTTCTCGCGCGCACCTGCGGATCAGGTTCCTGGCAGAAACGCAATCCGGCAGGTGCGTAAGCGTGTCACCCATACAAACGATAAGTTCCGGCTGCTGTTTTTCCCATGCAACGAGGGTGCGGATATCGGCATGAACTGGCCGAATGGGCAGGTCACCGGCATGATCTTTGAGGATTTTGAG
>JBFYKS010000077.1:0-15129 GCA_041305785.1 Methanoregula sp.
CGCTCCTCGTCCAGAACCCCGTCGCGGATGAAGATGATCCGGTCAAAGTACTCCATGTGCCACGCTTCGTGCGAGACCATCACCACCGTCTGGCCAAGATCGCGGTTCACGGCCCGGAAGAGTTCGAGCACCGTACGGGAGTTTTCCGTGTCGAGGTTCGCGCACGGCTCATCGGCAAACACGATCGCGGGGCGGTTGACGAGCGCCCGGGCAATGCTGACCCGCTGCTGCTCACCACCCGAGAGCTCGTGGACGAGATGGTCGAGCCGCTTTTCAAGGCCCACCTTTCCAAGCATTGCCGTTGCCGCGGCATAGCACTCGTCGAACGGCCGGCCCTGCGTGATTACCGGGATCGCCACGTTCTCGATGACGGTGAGCTCCGAGACGAGCGCATAGTCCTGGAAGACATACCCGAGGTGGAGGAGCCGGAACCGTGTCCGGGCCTCGTCATCGAGATGGGCAACGTCCGTGCCGTTGATGATGATCTGCCCGGACGTAGGCGCGTCGAGAAGCGCGAGCTGGTGCAGGATGGTCGACTTGCCGCTCCCCGAAGCCCCCATGATCCCGACAAACTCGCCCTTCCGGATATGGACTGATACCTCCCGTAGAGCCTCCACCTCAACAAGGCCGAGCTGGTAGACTTTTCTGAGATCGACAACGCGGATCATCCTCATCCCCTCATTGCATCGAGGATCTCTTCCCGGGTCACCTGCCATGACGGGATGTAGCCCGAGATGAGGGCAACAACGGAGAGGGAGAGCACGCTCGTTGCCAGTCCCCCGTAATCGACAACGGGTGTGATGTAGCCCATCGGGAAATGGAGCGGGAAGACGACCAGCAGCCGGCAGATGACGTTCAGCATCACGGCTCCGAGGAGGACGCCGCAGGTACAGAGGAAGGCTACCTGCAGGAGGTAACTGCCGATGATGGTCTGCTTGCGAACCCCGATGGCCTTTAAGATCGCGATCTGCTTCTTCCGGTTGATGATGTTGATGAAGGTGACGATGAAGACGACAACACTTGCCACGATAAGCGAGACGACCGTCATGATCGTAGCTATCAGGCCGAAACTGGCAATGGCATCGCCGATGATCCCGCTGCCCCGCTCGTTCCACGTCCTGACCGGTTCCTGCACCCCGTACGCCATCAGCGAGTACTTGAGCGTCTCCGCAGAATCTGCAGAAGCACCGCGGACCAGGATCTCGGTGGCCTTCCCCCCGGTGTTCAGGATGCTGTCCATCTCGGCCCGGGTCACGAACGCCTGGCTGTCGATCATGACACCGTCGGTCCGGAAGATCCCCTTGACCCGGTAGCTCTTCACCATGCCGTTACCATATGCCACGTCAACGCGATCCCCGACCTTCACCCCGCCAAGCGAAGGCATCTTGTCCTTCTTCTCGTCCTCGCTTCCGGCCAGCAGTGTGCCTATCAGGATCTGGCCGGTGTCGCCTTCCGCAAGATAGTCTCCCTCGATGATTGCGTCATGGTACTTTGTGACTGTCCGCTCATCGCGGGGGCTGAAGGCCACAAGCGGTTTTGCCTGGAACTTCCCGTTCTTCGGGTTTGTTATGGTCACCCCCGAACTGAACCGCGAGGTGACGCCAAGCACTCCGGGCATGCGCCGGATCTCTTTGGTGAGGACCCCGGCATCGCTGATGGAGAGGGCTTTTTCCTGCGGTTCTACCGATACGTGGCCGTACTGGTAGTCGATCATCTGCTGGTTGTAGATCGTGACAACCCCGCCGATGATCATGGAGAGGAAGTTCATCATGACGATGACCAGCGCGATGATGAGGACGGTCAGGGCAAGGGTGTTCCGGTTGCCGCGCCGTATTGCCCGGACCGCGAGGAAGAGCGAGACTCTCCCGCCATTATGCTCCATTCTTCTGCCCCGGCCGGATACGGAAGTACCAGTACGCCGCGATCCCCCCGGCTGCAAGGAGGGTGAGGATGACGACTGCCAGTGCCACGGAGGAGGACGGGGCCGTTATCACGGTCGTGGTCTCCCTGAACTGGTGGGTGCCGTAATCGTCCGTATACTGGATCGAGACTGCGACCGGCACGGTGCCGTCCCGGCTCGCCTCCATCGGGAAGATGGCCGGAGCGTCGCTGTCCTTGTCGATAGATCCGATGAACGCCTCGCTGGTCCCGGTAAAGCTGCTGTCAATGGCTGCGCGCACGGACGTGGCCCGGTCGGTGCCGGTGTTCTCGACCCGGACGATCAGGGTGAACGGGCTGCCCGGCACCGGCCGGACGGGATCTGTGGTGATGGAGGAGACCGCCATCTCTGCCTTTCCCTTGAACGGGATGCCGACCGTCTCGGTCTGCAACATGGCCGACCCGTCGATATTGTCGTAGGTTATCGCAACCGTGACCGGGTTGATGCCGGCTGGCGTGGTCCGGTCGGAGGTGAACCGGAGCTCGACCGGGTATGACTCCCCGGGACCGAGTGAGGGGACGTAATACCTCCCGGTGCTTGCAAGGGCGATCGATTTCTGGGTGGAGTTCACGACGACCGTGATATCGCCAGCCCGGGTCAGGCCGGTGTTCTCGATCGTGAGACGGACGGAAAACTCCTCGCCCGGCGCAACTTGATCAGGGAGGACGCGGTGGACGGCAAACGATGCCTTCTTCTGGGTTGCGATGTCGGTGTTGACGTTGACGAGCACCGGGAACCTTGTGCTCTGCCCGTTCCGGACATCGATCCATGCCTCGGGGAAGTAGATCCCGCTCTTTGCCGGGGCTCTGATGACAAACGTGACCGGCACCGACTGGCCGGGGCCGAGCTCCCCGATCCGGTCGAAGTCGTCATTCTCCACAACGATGCCGTTGGCATCGAGATGGACGTTCTCGATGAAGACGTTGATATCCGTGGTCCGCTGCGTGGCAAACGTCCCCCCGGACACCGCCCCGGTGCCTTCCTTCTGCGATGCGGCCTGCGCAGTGTTTGTCAGGATCAGGGTTATCGTCCCGGTATCGCCGGGCATGAGGACGGCCGGCGTCACTGTGGAGTCCGATACGATGACTGTCGGGTCAGCCGCTGCCGCCGTTGCAATGACAAACGGCATGAGCACGGCGAGGGCGACCAGCCATAGGGTGAGCCTCGTTCCCCTGCCGGCCCGGCCTCCTGCACCCTGCATCATCACGGGTTGCTCCTGTCGTGGTTCTTATCGTGTGGGTTCATGAGTATCTCCCAATGACTATACACACATTTACTTAATTAAACATGCGTTTAGTTTATTATACGACTTTTCACTTTCCAGACGCAAGGTGAATATAACACCGGCATCCAACAGAAGTACAACAATGCCACGGATCAATCCGGAATACCGCGAAGATGCCAAGAAGAAGATTGTCGATGCAGCGATCGATGTTGCTGCTGAAGATGGCTGGGGGAGCCTGACGCTCGACGCGATAGCAAGGAAAGTCGGTGTCACCAAGGGTGCGTTCTACTCATACTACAAGAGCAGCAGGGAGCTGATGCAGGACGTCTTCCTCATGCTGGTACGGCGTATCCGCGACCATGTCCTTGCGAACCTTGAACAGGAGGATGATGTCAACAGAGCGCTCGAAGAGATCGCGGACTTCATCTTCCTGCAGCCCAAACCCTTCATTCCCGTATTCCTCCAGGCGATTGCCAGTATGCCAAAGGACCCGACGCTCCAGAAGAAGGTCTCTGACCTGTTTGACGAGAACAACGCCCTCATCTGTGCCGCGATCCGCCGTTTCCAGAATAACGGCCAGATCCCCCGCGAGGTCGACCTGGAGATCGTCGCGATGGCAATCTACCCGCTGACCATAGGCCTTGGAATGATCACCCACGTGATGGGAAAGGACCCAAAGAAAGCCCGGAAAACCTGGCTCCATACGGTGAGGCGGATCCTGATGATCGAACCGGAGGAGAAGAGGGGGCGGAACTAAGACTACCCGGATACTACAGTCCGGGCAGGTCCAGCGTATCCCCATCCTTCGCGGGCACTACGGAAATCTCGTTCAGGAATCCGGTATCTCCAGGCACTCCTCAATACCGGTAAAATGCCGGTCGCCGCTCAGGTTCTTCAGCCCCCGCATTCGGGCGGTGGCAAGGATCATGCAGTCAACAGCTCCCATGGATAAGCCCTTCTTCTTCTGAATGGATTTAATTGTGCCCGCCGCAACCGCGATCTGCCTATCCACCGGGATCGCCTCGGCATGGGACAGGATCGTTTTGAGGAGTGATGCGGTCTTTTTGTCCCCGGACAGATCACCCAGACGGTACTGGAGCTCGTACAGCGTCAGAACGGAGACTGCAAGCGGGGCGCCCTGTTCCATGCATGCCAGTGCCTGCCTCCCCCACGGGCAGCCCCTTGGAAGATCTCGATCCGAGCGTAGGTTTCGACAAGGATGCCGTTCACTCTGCATCCTCCCGGGCAACCTCCCGATCATGATCGCGATAAACCTCATCAATTTCCAGATCGGGGAGGATCCCAAGAAGCGAACGCAGCGGTTTGACCGGGACAAGCTCGATATGCCCTTCGGCCTCCCTCACCTCGAAACGGTTTACCGGGTAATGGTCCCGGATCTTCTTGGGAAGCACCATCCGGCCGGTTGCATCAACGGTAATGACCGGGCCGGGCCCTGTCCCGTACTCTGCGAGCGGCTCGCGGACGCCGGGGAGTTTTTTCCGCTTGCCGGAATTTCGGGTTTTCTGTTGCATGGCCAGCTCTCTTACTGACAGATGCAATGCGTGGAGAAATAATTATTTTGGCAAAAAAAAGAAATGGCATTTTTTAAAAATTGGAAAAAAACAGGTTTCGGCTGGCAGTATAATGGTATCGGCCGGGGTTTTGGTTGATCTGATATTCATGGGTGAGATGATGGAAGTTTCTTCACAGGACGGGAAGTGATTGAACTCTGTGCCGTTGTCAATCTGAGCCGGACTTATATTTGTGAGCACAACAAAGAATAAAAAAATGAATTATAATCGGATCCATAACATTACAAGATATTCCCTTGCGTTATTTCTGGGTTTGTTTTTTTTATTCAGCAGTGTATCAGCAAACCCGGTCGGGCATTCCGATCCTTCCTCGGGTCATTTCCTCTTTGCCCTTATAACGACGTGGTTGATTGAAATCCCTATCCTCGTCCTTCTTATTCGTTTATTTAAGTTGCATGCAGTCCAACTCAATCAGATTATTCTTACAGGAATTGCCTGTACCATAATCACGCTTCCAATTCTCTGGTTCGTTCTGCCAGCATTCATTTTTCCCCCGTCATATCCATTAGTTGGAGAAATCATCGTAATACTCATTGAAGCTGCTATTATCCGCTTTATCATCGAAACGAATAATAAAACAGCAGTAGTATGCTCGCTTCTGATGAATACAGCATCATTTATTATAGGACTTCTACTTAGAATATAATTTTTCAGATAATACAGGTCAGAATCTGGACAATAATCCTTAAAAAACTCATTATCTCCGCTCCATAGGGGATATCCCATTCAATTCTACCCGTCAGGGCATAAGACATAGAGCATCGGGGGGTTCCAAATTCTCCAATCTCCGGGCATTCTCGGGATACGTTATGAAAAATTATCCACTGCAGGGATACTCCTTAAGGGGCAGCGCCATATATCATAAAAAACAGGGAATAGCCCGCTTATTGATTATCTGACAAGAGTTTTTATTCGGCAGCGGAGCCGGGCGGGGATCCGGTTTCCTCCCCCCGGCAGATCCGGACCCAGATATCCCCGTAGAACTCTTCCTGCCGGAGGGTACACCGCCCATCCAGTGCAAGGAACAACAAAGGAATAAACACTTCCGGGATCCCCCACTCCATCCGCTCGCAGAGCTCGGCAAGCGTCATCTCCTCGTCCAGTTCCAGCCCTTCGAGATACTCCGCGAGCCGGGTCATGGACGACTCCTGGAACCCCTCTTCGTGGGCGATGCTCACCACGTCATCGGCGTCGATCAGGAACGAATCGCCATGATCCACGTTCATCCTCCGGCGACGGCGTTCCTCCTTCTCGATGTTCTTGAGCTCGGTGATGAGCTCGAAGAGGGTGATGGGGCTCTTTCGCATGTTCTTCCGGTCGAGCCGGCGCTGGATCTCGTGCTCCAGCCGCTCGATGGGCCCAAGCCTGCCGCTGTAGTCGATATCCTCCGATATCCCGGCACCGAAGTCATCGCCAAAGAGGTCATCCCCTTCGCCATCGTCCTCGATCTCCGGGGGCTCGATGATGACGAGCAACTCGGACTTCATCCGGATAAGGGTTGCTGCATAAAAGAGGGTCCGGCCCGAAAGCTGGAGGTTGAGTTCCCGCCGGCGTTCCAGTTCACCCAAAAACCGGTCGGTCACCTCGATGATATCGATGTTCCACGGATCGATCTCGCCTTTCTCGGCAAGCCCGACCAGGATCTCGACCGGGTCCTCGACCACCCCTTCGGTCCTTAACGGTTCCTCCCCGCTCAGGGCATCTGGAGTCGCCCCTTCAGCGGGCTCCGGTCCGGGCTGGACCGGGCTCTTTTTGGGATCCTGCCCGGCCGGGATAGCCCCGGCCGGCAGGTGAACCGGATCATTCCCGCCCCTGCTTGGATCCGGGTTATCCGGTGACATGGGCCTTCACTCCCGTAACAAGCGTGCTCTTGTCGGGGCGGAGCGTCACGCCCATGATCCGCTGGGCTGCCTCGATCATGGGCTTGCGCAGGGAGATGATGATGAACTGCGTCTTGGGGGCGAGTTCGGTCACCATCGAGGCGATCCGCTCCACGTTCGCCCCGTCAAGCGACATGTCCACCTCGTCAAATGCATAGAACGGGGCGGGGATGTAGCGCTGGATGGAGAAGATGAAGGCAAGGGTGGTGAGCGACTTCTCCCCCCCCGACAGCGAGTTGAGGAGGTGCACCTTCTTGTCCCGGGGCTGGACAGCAAAGGTCATGCCGCCGGTGAAGGGATCCTCCTCGTTCTCGAGTACAAGGTGCCCGCTCCCGCTCGTGAGCCGGGCGAAGATCTCCCGGAAGTTGCCGTCAATAGCCCTGAACGCTGTCGTGAAGGCCTCGTATTTCATCTTCTCGAACTGCTCGATCCGCTCAATCAGGGTCTCGCGCTCGGTTGAGAGGGTCTCCTTCCTTTCCGTCCGCTCGCCAACCTGCCGGTCGACCTTCTCGTACTCCTCGATGGCAAGCATGTTCACTGCCCCGATCTTCCGGAGGGCGCCATCAGCTTCGGCAATCTTTCCTTCGATTTCAGAGAGCGAGAGCTTGGTATCCATCTCGCCCACCTGCTGTTTGAGCATCTCGATCTCAAGACCGAGCGTGCGGGCGCGTTCCTCGACAGCAGCCACCTGTGCGGTGATCCGTTCCTTATCGGCGTCGAGTTTCATCAGCTTGAGCTCGGACTCATGGATGGCCTTCGATACGTCGGCCCGTTTCCCCCGCAGCTCGTCCAGTTCGCCGGAAAACTCTTTCTGCCGCTCTTCGAGCCCGGCGATCTGTGCCTTGTGGGAGGTGATCTGCTCGTTTGCAGTAGCAATCTCAGAATCGATCTGCCGGTTCCGCTCGTCCTGCCGGGCCCGGTCCTCGCCAAGTTCCCCGAGCCGGGAGTTGAAGTGCTGCCGTTCGCGCTGGGCATCGTTGATGTCGGCATCCTTGTTCCGCAGGCGGCGCTCGGACTCCTCGATCTCCTTGCGCTTCTTCTCCATCTGCTCGGTGAGGGCCGGGATGTTGGTATCGTCAAGACGTTTCTTGATCTCCTCGATTTGTGTATTCAGGCCATTAATCTGGGCGGTGATCCCGTCCAGTTCCGTCTCAAGGGCAGCGAGCTCGGCAGCGCCGTTCTTCGTCTCTTCGGTCTGCCGTGCAACAGCCGCCTCGATGGTCTGCTTCTCGACCGTGATCGCGTCGAAACGCCGGGTGAACTCCTCACTGAACATGCCAAATCTGGCAACCTTCTGGTCGATCTCGTTCCGGAGGGTGCGTTTTGCGTCCACCTCTTCGGTGAGCCGTTTCACGCCGGCCTCGATAGTACCGGCCTGCCCCTGGAGTTCCCCGAGACGGGACCGGAGGCGCATGATCTCATCGTCGACTGCTGCGCCGAACCCCCGGATCGCCTGCTTCCTTGCCGAACCGCCGGTTATTGCCCCGCTCCGCTCGAGAAGTTCGCCATCCTGCGTCACCATCCGGTACTTCCCGATGAGCTTGCGGGCACGCTCTAAGGAGTCCACGACCACGGTGCCCCCGAGCGCAACCGCGAATGCCCGATCGTATTTCGGGTCATAGTCGAGCAGGTTCACCGCATAGTCGATGACCCCCGGCTCTTTTAAGGGCGGGAGGGCCGGGGGGTTGAGCTTGTTGAGCGGCAGGAACGTGACCCGGCCGAGCCGCTCCTCTTTCAAGTACCGGATCGCGTCGGAGGCGATCTGGTCGTTGTCGCATACCACGAACTGGAGCTTGTTGCCCGCCGCGACATTGAGGGCCATCGAATACTCCTTGGGGGCCTTGCCGAGGTCCATGATCGTCCCGTGCACTCCTTCAAGGGCGAGCACGGCTTCAAGGGCTTTTCCCCCCGATTCTCCCCGGGCCTGCTGGGCGGCTTCGAGCCGGATCGCGTCCTGCTCAAGATCCTTCATCTCGGCCCGGAGCCGCTCAAGCGTGTTTCTCTGGGCAAAGAGGGAACCTTCGAGCTCCGAGAGGTTCCGGTCCAGTTCCTTCTTCTCCCGTGCAAGGTCGGTGAGGTTTTTGTCGCTGTCGGTGAGCTGGGCCTGCTTGGCCAAGTACTCCTCGTCCAGTTGACGGAGGAGGCCGGTCAGGCGTTCGAGCTCGGTGGTCCGCATCCGGCTCTTCTCGATGAAGAGGTCCTGCTGGTGGAGGATGCCCGAGCGCTGCCCTTTCTTCTCCTCCATCTCTTTTAAGAGGGCGAAGAGCCGGTCCCTTGAACCTTCGGTGTCCTCGCTGTGCTGCCGTATCTCGATTTCAAGTTTGTCGAGCAGGGCCTTTGCCGTGGCAACTTCCATGGCGATGTTGGTCCGGTCGATGGTGAGGGTCCGGATCTGGTCGGTGCATTCTGCCACCCGGGCCTCGGCCCGTTTCGTGTCCATGTACACCCGGTTGATGGCCTCAAGGTTCGTCTCCTTCTCTTTTTTGAGGCGGACGATACCGGTCTCGGCGAGTTTGATCCCGCTTTTCGCCTCCTCGAGTTCCGCGATGAGCTTGAGATAATCCGATCCGCTCTTCTTGTTGATCAGGTCGTCGATATCCTTAAGGTCTGCCTGGAGGTAAGAGAGCTCGTTCTCTTCGATGCCCCGGTCCGAGGCAATACGGGTGAGCTGGAGCGTGTGCTCCTCGGTTGATCGCAGGAGGTGACCGAGCTCCTTTTCCCGTTCATGCAGGGTGGCGGCTGCCCGGCAGTTCTGGTAAAATGCCAGCTCCTTTTGCCACTTCTGGTACTCGAGGGCGTGTTCCCGCTCCTTTTTAAGCTCGTTTGCCCGCCGGGCCAGCTCGATTAAAAGGAGCTCCTCCCGCTCGATCCGCTCCCGCACGATCTCCAGTTCGGCAAGCGACTGCTGCTTCTTGGTATCGAACTCAGAGACCCCGGCGATCTCGTCGATGATCTTCCGGCGCTCGAAGTCGCTCATCTCCATGATACGGGTGACATCGCCCTGCATCACCACATTGTAGCCATGGGGTTTGATCCCGTGCTTTGCGAGATGGTCAACGATATCGCTCTGCTTGCAGAGCCGCTCGTTGAGGTAATTATAGCTGTAATAGCCATTGCTGGTCCGCTTGATCCGCCGCCGGATCTTCGTCCCGTCAGAGAATTCAAGGGCAACCTCGGCGGTGTTCCGCCCCGAGTTGAGGTTGATCAGGTCAGTGAGTTTCTCGGCCCGGAGATTGCGGGAGCTCGACAGGGCAAGGACAAAAAGGATGGAGTCGATGATGTTGCTTTTACCCGAACCGTTGGGCCCGGATATCACGGTGAACCCCTCTAAGAAGGGAATTTTGGTCTTTTTGGAAAAAGACTTGAAATTGTCGATCTCAAGTCCGGTGATATGCAAAGATCCGGCTCCTTACTTCTTTGCAGGATCTTTTTTGGACTCTTCTGTGGCATAGATCAGGTCGCTCTGCTTACCCTTTCCTGCCGCCCCTTTCTTCTTCCCGTAACCGGCCGAGGCAACGATATAATCCTTGTCACCGCGCCTTGGTTCCTGCTTCATGGTGCCATCGGGCTGCATGATCCAGTCCATCTCCGGTTCCGGGGGCGCCTGCGGGGCTTCTGCCTGCCGGGCTGCCTTGGGGCGGATGACCGTGCTGCCGGTTTGGGAGGTGGCGGGTGCCGGTGCCTGCGGGGACTGGCCATTCTGCTGGACGATGGGGCCCCGCCGGAGTTCCTGCCGGCTGCGTTCATCGGTCTGCTTGGACATCTTCATGGTGACAGACTTGAGGTCGAGCAGTTCCTGGGTTAAGCCCTTGACGAGGGCTTCCATCTCTCTCATCTTCTTTTCAAGGGCTGCAATGCGGTCCTCGGTTGCAGCACCGGATCCGGTTTCCATCATCAGTATCATACTCTCCTTTGGTCGGGATTGCTTTTTTTCGCGTGTGCGATCAGCCTTTTTATAAAGACTTGCGCGAGCGGGAGTCCTTAACTTAATGTGCGACGTTCTCCTTAAATAATAGTAGTGGTCGCCGGACAAAGAAAAAAGGTTTGTGCTTCCTTTTCCTGCCCAAAGGGTGCCGCATTCACCCCTGTTTTGCGCTTCCGCGCCAATTCGCGCGAGCCGGGGCAAAAACCAGACGGCAGGCAGACTAAAAAAACAATAGATACGGCCGGCGCTTAAGAAAAGGTATTACCTCTTAAGAGCGAACGCTTCTCCATATGTCGTATCTGGCAAAATCGGATCCAGCAATTGCAGATATCATTGAAAAGGAGAGGCTCCGCCAGGTGAACGGACTGGAGCTGATCGCGTCTGAGAACGTTGTTTCGCGAGCGGTACTCGAAGCAATGGGATCGATTATGACCAACAAGTACGCCGAGGGCTACCCCGGCAAGCGGTACTATGGCGGCTGCGAGTTCCACGATATGGCCGAGAACCTTGCCCGCGACCGGCTCAAAAAACTCTTCGGGGCAGAGTACGCCAATGTGCAGGCGCACTCCGGCACCCAGGCGAACATGGCGGTCTATTTTGCAGCCATCAAGCTGGGAGACAAGATCCTCTCCATGAAGCTCAACCAGGGCGGCCACCTCTCTCACGGTTCCCCGGTCAGTTTCACCGGAAAATTCTACCAGGTTGCCCAGTATGGCGTTGACCCGAAAACCGAGATGCTCGACTACGGGCAGGTAGCGGAGATGGCAAAGAAGGAGAAGCCCCAGATCATCGTCTGCGGTGCTTCGGCCTACCCCCGGACCATCGACTTCAAGGCATTCCAGGAGATTGCCGATGACGTTGGCGCGGTCTGCCTTGCCGACATCGCCCACATCGCCGGTCTTGTGGCAACCGGCCTCCATCCGACCTCGGTCGGCGTTGTCAATTATACCACGACAACAACCCACAAGACCCTCCGCGGACCCCGCGGCGGCGCCATCATGTGCAATGCTGACCTCGGGGTTGCCATCGACAAGGCAGTCTTCCCCGGTATGCAGGGCGGTCCCCTGATGCACACGATCACGGCAAAGGCAGTCTGCTTTGAGGAAGCCCTCAGGCCCTCATTTAAGGAATATAACCAGCAGATCATCAGGAACGCCAAGGTGCTCGCAGAGACCCTCATGGCAAACGGCATCCGGCTCGTCTCCGGCGGTACCGACAACCACCTCATGCTCCTTGACTTAACCGAGCAGGGCATCACCGGCCTCGAAGCCGAGACAGCACTCGGGAAAGCCGGCATCACGGTCAACAAGAACACCATCCCCAACGAGACCAAGAGCCCGTTCATCACGAGCGGTCTCCGGGTCGGCACCCCTGCCATCACCTCACGGGGCATGAAAGAGGCCGAGATGCGCCTGATTGGTTCCTGGATTGCAACTGTCATCAAGAACATCCAGAGTGAGGCAACGATAAAGGACGTGCACGCAAAAGTCGTTGCAATGTCTTCGAAGTACCCGCTCTACCCCGAATAACCCGTGTGTGAGGTCAGCCCATGGTCACGATCCTTGACGGAAAAAAATGCTCGGAGAAGCGCCTTGAACTCCTCAAAGAGGAGATCGGGGAGTCCGGCCTGTACCCCCGGCTCGCAACCGTGATCGTGGGAAGCGATCCGGCGTCCCAGATGTATGTCCGGATGAAGCACCGGGCCTGCGAGCAGGTAGGGATCGGTTCTGTGGGGATCGAGCTTCCTGCAGATACGACAACTGAGGCAGTCCTCGATTCCATCCGGAGGCTCAACGCAGACCCGGACATCAACGGCATCCTCGTACAGCTGCCCCTGCCAAAGGGCATCGACACCGAGCGGATCATCGATGCGATCAGCCCGGCAAAGGACGTGGACGGGTACCACCCGGAGAACATGGGGCTCCTCTTCTCGGGAAAACCCCGGTTTTCGTCCTGCACCCCGAAAGGGATCATGACGCTCCTTGAAGAGTACCGGGTCCCGCTCGCCGGTGCACGGGCGGCAGTGGTTGGCAGGAGTATCGATGTTGGCCGGCCCATGGCGGCGTTGCTCCTGAATGCCGACGCCACGGTCATCATCTGCCACAGCAGGACACAGGATCTTGCCGGAGAGCTCAGGCGGGCTGATATCCTCATATCTGCGGTTGGAAAAGCCCATTTCATCACCCCTGCCATGGTAAAGCCCGGCGCGGTGGTCATCGATGTGGGCATCAACCAGCTGGACGGCAAACTGGTCGGAGACGTGGACTTTGCAGCCGTGAGCGGTATCGCCTCAGCGATAACACCGGTTCCCGGCGGGGTCGGGCCCATGACCATCGCCACCCTGATGGAGAACACCTTCCGGGCAGCAAAGGAGCACGCATGCGGCAGTGCAGAATAAACAAGACCGATATCGGGGGAGATGCCCCCATCCGGGTTATGGGCGTCATCAACTGTTCCCCGGAATCCTTTTTCAACGACTCCTTCATCCCGACAAACGAGATCCACCAGAAGGCGGTGGAGATGGTGGAGGCCGGGGCCGATATCATCGATGTCGGTGCACGGAGCACGGCACCCCATGCACAGGCCATCAGCCAGACCATGGAAGCTGAACGAATCGATGCCGCACTCAAAGAACTCGAAGGCACCGGGTTCACCATCTCGGTCGACACCATGAGCCCGTGGGTTCTTGATGTGTGTTTAAAGTACGAGATCCATGCGGCTAACGATATCGCAGGTTTCTCCTCACCTGCCTATGTAAAGAGAGTAGCCGATGCCGGACTGCCGGCGATCATCATGGCATCGGACTACCAGCCGGGGGACGCTGTCGGCCTTGACGCAACCCACGCGGCTCTCGCCAATGTCGTGAAGCGGTGCGCGGATGCCGGCGTGGACAACTATGTCCTCGATCCTGCGGTCGGGCTCTGGGTTCCGCTGCGGTCGTTCGATGACGACTGGGAGATCTGCCGGAACTATGAGACATTCCTGAAGTACGACCGCCCGGTCCTTGCCGCGGTCTCCCGCAAGAGCTTCATCGGCGATCTCGTCAGCCGGGAGCCGCAGGACCGGCTTGCCGGGAGTCTTGCCGTCACCCTGACACTCCTGGAGAAAGGGGCGTCCATGGTACGGACGCACGATGTCCGTGAGACCGTCGACACCATCCGGGTATACGAGCGTCTGGTGAAGCAGGGATGAACCGCTCATTTTCCGTCTTTGCCCTTGCAACGGGCATCATCGCCCCGGACGATCCTCTTCCTGAACGGATCATCGCTGCGGCCATGACGGCCTGCGGGGGATTTTTGGACGGCGATATCCTCGTCCTTGCAGAGACCGCCGTCGCCACCGCGGAGGGCAACGTGATCCGGCTCGAAGATATCACCCCCACGCCACGCGCCCGCCACCTTGCGGAGAAGTACGGCATGGATGCAGCAGCAACCGAGGTGGTCCTCCGCGAGAGCGATTCCATTGTCGGCGGTATCCCCGGTTTCCTCCTCTGCATGAAAGGCGGGACGCTCCTCCCGAATGCAGGTGTGGATGCCTCCAATGCCCCGCCCGGCTGCGTCACCCCGCTCCCAAAGGATCCCAATGCCAGTGCCCGGAGGATAAGGAACGAAATCGGACAGGCAACCGGGGCAAAGATCGGGGTAATCGTTGCCGACAGCCGGACACACGCGATGCGCTCCGGGTGCAGCGGGGTTGCCATCGGTTGTGCCGGCATCCCCTCGGTCATCGATGACCGGGGCAGAAGCGACCTCTTCGGCCGGAAACTCGAGGTCACAAAAAGGGCCGTCGCCGACAACATCACTTCAGCCGCAGAACTCGTCATGGGCGAGGCGGACGAGTGCACCCCGGCCGCAATTGTCCGGGGGCTCGGGCTGCCCGTATCAGATGACCTTACCGGGGTCGAGTCCATCGCCGCTGACGAGTGCCTCTTCATGGGCGTCTTTGCCAAAGGGCGGAAGTGAGCGGGCACGGCCCATCCCCGCCCTCCACCATACCTCACGGATCCGGTCGCATCCGCAAGAGGTATTAAAGAGAAGCGCGAGATTATCACGTTGGAACAATACACCCAAAAGGAAGATACCATGACGCAAAAACTCTTTGAAAAGATACTGGTTGCAACCGACGGGTCGGAGAAGAACAAGCCGGCGATTGCCGAGGCACTGCGGATTGGCCGCGAATGCAAAGCGGAGGTCCATGCCATCTATGTCATCGACATCGGCATCTTCGAGTCCGCATCGGCAGGAGCTTCTGCTGCGGACGCGTGGGCCCTGTTGCAGAGCGAGGCTGCCACCGCACTTGCCCAGGTCAAATCCAAGGCTGCCGGCATTACCCTTGAGACGGTCATTCTCGAAGGCCACCCGGCAGCACAGATCGTCAAGTATGCAACCGAACAAAAGATCGATCTCATCGTTATCGGAACGCAGGGAAAGAAGGGTATTGAACGTCTCCTGCTCGGCAGTGTGGCAGAGAGCGTTATCCGGTCGGCACCCTGCCGGATCCTCGTGGTAAAATAACCCCCGGAATAAACGATCTCAGCGTCTCCGCCGCTTGGCAAAATCAATCTTTAA
>JBFYKS010000078.1:0-5951 GCA_041305785.1 Methanoregula sp.
AGTTGACACCTATCATGACGATGTTGTCAAGGTTGACCAGCTTGCGCTCTGCAAGTTCCAGGATGCCCATCATATCGCAGCCCTTGACAACCAGCCCCAGCTTCTTACCGGCCATCTTGGGCGCATACTCCATCACCAGTTTGGAGAGGAGGATGGTTCCGCAGTGGAGTGAGCCGGCGCATGCTTCAAGTGACTTGGAGTCGGTAACAAGGACCGGGACCGCATCGTACAGGTCAACACCGCGGGTAACGGCAAGCACTGCATCAACGGTCTTGCTCTCGAGTGCATACTTGAGGAGTTCGGTGACTGCACCTCCGCATTCCGCCTTCTTTGCAAGGGCGGCATCATTGGTCCATGCATAGAGCATTTCGCCTTTCTTTGCCATTTACTTCGCCCCCGCAATCTTCTCGATCTTTATAGCACAGTGCTTGAGCTCCGGCATCTTGGAGAGCGGGTCGAGCGCAGTGTTGGTCAGCGTGTTGGCTCCTTTATGGAAGTGCATCGCCATGTACGTAACACCGGGTCCAACATCATCGCTTATATGGGCGATGGTCTCAATCTGACCACGGCGGCTTGATACCTTGATCTTCTCGTTCTCCTTGATACCAAGTTTCTTTGCATCTATTGTGTTGATCTGGATATAGGACTCGGGTACTTCATAGTGCAGTTGTTTGGCACGGTCGGTCTGGGTCCTTGTGTGGTAATGGAAGATCACACGCCCGGTCATGAGCGTGTACGGGTACTCCGCGTCCGCGACTTCTGCCGGAGGGCGGTACTCAAGGCCAAACATGGTACCCTTACCATCAGCTGCCGCGAACTTCCCCACGTGGAGGATCGGGGTTCCCGGGTGGTCGATGGCCGGGCAGGGCCAGTGGACAGATTCAGGTTTTTCCATCTTCTCGTACGTTGCACCGAACTGGCCTGGGGTGACTGAACGCATGTCGTCCCAGACATCCTTTGCGGTCTTCCAGTCAAAGCCCTTAAGGCCCATCTTCTTGGCAACCATGCCGATGATCTCCCAGTCGTACTTCGATTCGCCGGGGCCGTCAACGGCCTTCCGTACGCGGTTCACGCGGCGCTCGCCACTGGTGAAGGTTCCGTCCTTCTCGGCAAAACAGGTGCCGGGCAGGACAACGTCTGCATACTCGCAGCTCTCGGTCCAGAAGATGTCCTGGATGACAAGGAAGTCAAGTTTCTCAAACGACTTCATCACATGGTTCGAGTCAGGGTAGGAGACAACCGGGTTCAGCCCAAGGACGTACATTGCCTTGACAACCTCGCCGCAGTCATTGATCTGCTCGGTCAGGGTTGAACCATACCAGTCGGGCAGGGAACCTTCTTTCATGCCCCATGCCTTCTCCATCTTGGCACGGTTCTCAGCAACGGCAACTGCCTGGTAGCCTGAGAAGACGTTCGGGTAGGCACCCATGTCGCAGGCGCCCTGAACATTGTTCTGGCCACGGAGCGGGTTGACACCGACACCGGGGCGACCGACATTGCCGGTGAGCAGCGCGAGGTTGCCCATCGACCGGACGTTGTCGGTACCGGTGGTCAGCTCGGTGATGCCGAGGCAGTAGATGATAACCGCGTTCTTTGCCTTGGCATACTGGCGGGCTAACGATTTGACGGTCTCAAGCGGGACACCATGAATCTCCTCGCAGTCGGCATACTTCTCGACCGTCTTTTTCAGGTCTTCGAAGCCTTTCGTGCGCTCGTTGATGAACGCCGTGTTCTGGAGACCTTCTTTGATGATCCAGTACATCATGGAGTTGGCAAGCGCAATGTGGGTCGACGGGTTGAACCGAATCCATTCATCGGCAATCCGTGCCGTTGCACTTAACCGCGGGTCAACAACAATAACCTTGATTCCTTTCTTTTTGGCCTGCATGACACGCCGGCCGGCAAGCGGGTGGGCTTCAACGGCATTGGAACCCCACATCACGATAAGGTCCGAATTCAGGACATCCTCGAACGTGTTGGTCGCTGCACCGGAACCAAACGAGAGCGAGAGCCCGGCAACGGAAGGTCCATGGCAGATACGGGCGCAGTTGTCAACATTGTTTGTCTGGAAACCCACACGTGCCAGCTTCTGCAGCGCATAGCAGTCCTCGTTGACGGTACGGCATGAGGTCTGGAAACCGAGGGCTTTTGGACCATACTTGTCGGAAGTTTCCTTGAACTTCTTCGCAATCAGATCAAGGGCTTCATCCCATGAAGCATCCACGAACTTGCCATTCTTCTTGATCTTCGGCTTTGTCAGACGTTCGGGGCTCTGGACATGTTCCCAGCAGGTCATTCCCTTCGGACAGAGCTTGCCCTCATTGATCGGGCTCCGCTTGTACGGTTCGACACCGACAAGTTTCCCATCACTGACCACAAGGTTCAGGCCGCAGCCCACCCCGCAGTACGGACAGGTTGTCGGTACATACTTAAGAGTACTCGTAATTTCGCTCATCGTCTATCACCATACTTTCACGGACGTCTCGATGCCAAAAAAGGCCAAGACGACCGCGTACACACCTCTGAAAGTGGTCTCGGCAAAATTTGTTAATTAATTTTGCTTGATTATTGATTTCAGTAAACACTATATTTATGTATTCTGAAAATCCTCTATTTTTGTGGATTATCTGGGGGTATGACTCATTTCCGACAGGTGCAATGGGTATTTGTGGGCAGGTAATAATGGTACAAGGGGGATTTCGCGCAGAAAACTGCCACACGGGGATGGGGTACCTGCATGAGGTTGCGCCCCATACCCCCCATGCTGACCGAAGTTGTCCAGGCTGCACTCAGGATCTGTGACGGAACTGAGTTTTTTCCCGGGAAGGTATGCCAATTCTGCGGGGGCACTTTGTCCGGCTATGATACGCGAACAAAACGGTTCGCTCTCCTCCATGATACTGAGGGTGATCGAACGGTCGAGGTCAATCTCCACCGGGGATATTGCCGGACATGCGGGCGGACGATAATGCCAGAAGAGCCATTTTATCCTGGAACCAGGATCGGTTCCCCCGTCATTGACCTTTGCCAGGCTCTTTCAGTTTCACTATCCAGCGGACACGTTACAGAAATGCTGAACAGGATGGGCGTGAAAGTCGATCGCTGGAGCGCCCGATCCTACTGTAACCTGCCCATTTCCCCGCCCCCGACCATAACAGCGTTTGGGATGCCGGTCCCGGTCTCCATCATTACCCTGTCTGCACTTTCAGGAGATCCCCGGGGGGTTGGTCGCATCAATGGCGATGAGGTGCTGACCGCATGCAATTATCCCTCGCGGTACCGGATTTCCCGTTGATCCTGCCGGTTATTCCAGCAGGCGGTTTATCCATCGGCATGATTTTTTAGTAATTTTCCTGTTTATTAGATCAGATTACTTTTCAGAACATGTTTATCAGATTAAAAAAAACTAATCCCCATGCAAATTATCCAGCCTGAAGAGGCATCCGGGGAACTCATCAAAAGTATGGAAAGAGGCGGAGTAAATCCCCGCCTGCAACTGGAGATTTTGAAGTTAGCTGATTTCCACACCTACCCTGCGCCGGGTGTCCTGATCGGGGCATTCATGGTAGACTATGCAATGGATCTGCTCGGGGCAAAAAAAGGCCAGAAACTCTATGGGGTCTGCGAAACCCCCAAATGTCTTCCCGATGCCCTGCAGGTTCTGGCCCACATCACGATTGGGAACAACCGGCTCAAGGTTGTGCCCATCGGTAAATTTGCAATCACTGTGAACCCCCCATCGGAGGGCCCGACCACTGATGCCGTGCGGGTGTACGTGGATCTCAAGAAACTGAAAAGATATCCCACGGTTGATACCTGGTATGCCAACAGCCCGGCATTTGACAAAAAAACGATGAAGGGCAAACTCTTTGATGAGATCTTCAGCGCCGGCCGGAATATCCTTTCCTGTGAAAAAGTCCGTGTCCCGGTCAAGAAGAGATCGAAATGGGTGTCAGTCACCTGCCCCTGTTGCGGCGAGACGGTCCCTGATTACCTTATCGAAGGCGATCACTGCGGCGCGTGCGGCTCGCTGAAATATTACGAGAGAATTTGATCCTGGATGAACCGGTTCATTCAGGCCGGTACTGATTTTTTTTAAAAGACCCTTTACCCCAAAAAACACCTTCAGATCTATAACGATTGCAAAAACAGGAAAAATGTGAGGGTATCAGGCCGCAGCCTTTGCCTCTTCCTCTTTCCGCACGGGTTTTTTCACCCACACCAGTTCCTTACCCTCGAATGCAAATGAGTGCATCGATAACAAGGAAATCCCCTGCGGCACGGATTTGGGGCTGGCATTTGCCGGAACCATGACGGCATATGAACTCCGTGTCAGCGTCCCGTCGCGTGTCGGTTCTGGCGTGCGCAGATCTTCCAGTTGTGCTGCCGAAACGTCCTTTGCAAACGTGACCAGAATTTTTTTGCATTCACGGTGGCCGTCAACGCGACGTTCCAGGACGGCAATACGATCGTACCCGTTACCGGTTGTGCGACCGGTTATCTTCCAGCCGTCGTAACTGGAATAGATAGAGGTGATCTCCTTTGACACGAAGTCATGCATGATGTCTGAACTGAATCCCATACTGATCAGAGTAATGTTCAACAATCCGGTAAATAAAACAGGATGGTTAATCACCCAAGGTTACCATAAGAAAATGTTGGATTTTATTGAATCGCCGGGCAAGTATGATTATGTCCGGTTTCGTTCATCATTTTTTGCGGACCTGAACGCTGAATAGTAACAATTTTTGTTTAACAAAAGTCTTTTATTAACAAGAAATTAATACTCTGGTGCCCAACAGAACGGGCAGGTCAGGACTTCCGGTATCCTTTCATGGGATATCCGGCAGTATGCCACGATGTCTGAACAACTGACCTATTCCTCATTTCCCGGGCGCGGCCGCCAGTCGTCGTATCACACCTTATTGCGGCCGCAAACCGGCAATGATAAAAAAGTGGGAGCTTATTCTGCCCGAATAATTGTGCCGGCGTTTTTCCCGTTGATCGCTTTTTCGATGTTGCCGCGCTTGTGACAGTTGATGATCCGCACTTCCCGGATATTGACAGCATCGTTGAGGAGTTCAACAACCATGGGTTCGAGAACCATATCGGCAAGGTTCATTTTTATCAACTCTTTTACGGTGATATCCCGGATAAGTTCGGCGTCGGGGTTCTTGAAGGGATCTTCGGTATATAACCCGTCAACGTTCTTGCCGATAATGCAGTTCTTTGCCCCGAGAACCTCGGCCATGAGGAACGCCCCGGTATCGGTGCGGTGCGGGGGGATCATCTCATCCCGGGAGGGATGCTCATACAACCCGTAAGGTGGCGTGCCATGCGTCACCGGCAGGATGCCCAGTTTTAAGAGCATCGGGAGTTCGAGGAGGTCGCCGGTATGGATCCGGGTCCCGCCATATTCGGATAAGAGGATCGAGACCATAATGGCATTCTGCTCGGAGATCTTTGCAGCCAGTTCAGCAAGGACACCGGTAGGCATTCCAAGATCAATTCCGATATCCATGATATGGCGCACCCGGCCGCCACCACCGGTGACTACGAGCATTTTGTGTTTTTTGGACAGTGCTCCGATCTCCGCACAGAGCGGGTGCATGACCTCGCGGCCGTAATCGATCACACCGTGCCCACCGATTTTGATAATGTTGATATCCGGCGCAATGCGGATCTGCGGAGCTGGTTTTCTCAATTCCTTCATCAGGCCTTTCCGGACCAGGGTCTCGCCTTGCAGCCTGCTTTTCAGTTCCATGCGTTTTGCCATGATATCTGCCGGTTAGCCTATAACCATGGAAAGTATTAAGATATTGTAAACCAGTTGGTATATCAGAGCCACAATTCCCTAAATACCGCATTTCGTGCCGGGACTTCGGTTGTGGCAGGGAGGAAAAACCATGAAGATCTATGTACGTGAGCGCCAGAAAGTCGGAGAGGGTGTC
>JBFYKS010000079.1:0-2771 GCA_041305785.1 Methanoregula sp.
GGGAACCGGGTTCCGGGTTTTTTACCGCAGGGAATCAGAACGATACTGCAAGAAAGAGGAATACGGCAAACAACCCGCCGCTCAGGGTTGCAAGAAGGTTGGTGCCGGCGTTTCCAAGAAAACCGCGGTTCTCCAGCGTTGCGCCGACAAGGCTGTCGATATTGGTTCCAACGAACCCGGCAATCGTGCAGACAACCACCATCGGCAGCGTGACAACCCCACGGACAAACGCGATCATTGATACGACAAATCCCCCAAGAAGGGCCACCGTCTCGCCCGTAACCGTCACTCCCCCGTTCGTGCCGATGGGGACCTCCTTCAGTGTTGTGATCAGGCGCGGGATTCCCCCGGTCACGCCGATCTCGCTTGCAAGGGTATCTGCCGCAGCAGTGGCAACGCAGCCAACGTACATGACAATGAAGACCGGCTGCTGGAAGACCCCGAAGAGCACCGCAGCCGCAGCCGCAACGATCCCGTTGGCAAAGACATTGCGGTAGCCCCGTGCCCCGCTCTGGCCCTGCTCCACCCCAATCCGTTTTTTGTACCCGTATTTGTACTTGGTTGCCGCGGAGCCAAGAATAAAGAAGGCAAGCATGATGATGAACCACCGTGCATCCGCAAATACGACAAGAATGATGCCGACCAGTGCCGCAGAAAAGAGCCCGGTGAGGTCGGCGGTCTTTGCCCGGAAGGCAAAGTACCCGAACGTGAACCCTACGATGACTGCGGCAACCACCATCTGGAGATCGGCCTGGTAATTGAGCTCCTGGATCAGCCACATGGTCATGGCAATCCCAAGACCTTCGATCATCAGCGAGTCCTCGAACTTTAAGAGTATCACCTTGAGGAGCACCGCAGCGAGGATGCCAAAGATGATGGTGAGGAACTCCAGCTCGCGGAGGTATGCCATGACGAGCACACCGGCCCATGCCGTGGAGATGATGTAGTAAAGGTAGGTGTTCAGGTCATCGGTCCGGCTCTTGAAGACCAGCTCGCCCAGCACCAGCATCGCCAGGGTGGTTGCAAAGACAAAGAAAGGTAAAAGCCCGAGCCCGTAGAGCGCGGCAAGGACGCAGAACGTGTACGTGAGATACCGGGTATTAAAAAACCGCCAGAGAATGAGCGCGAACAGGATGACCACAAGGGCCATGAGCCATTCCGGCTGCACGTAGGGGCCGGCAAGAGTCGCGCCACCCACCAGTGCCGCCGCGTACCCAAGTCCCCGCTGTCGCTGCATTGGTCAGTACTTGGCGTTATGGTAAAAAGAGTTTTATCGTGAACCGGGCCAGAATCCGCCCCGGGGTTCCGGGACAGCCGGGCCGTTTTTTAAAGAGGTGAATACGATCACTATATTTTATTCCGCATCCAACGTTGTCCTCAAATGGTGCCATCTGATCAACTGCCAAAGAATTATGATTTCGCAGAAGTCGAGGAGCGCTGGAGGAAGACCTGGCGCGATGAGGATAACTATTTTGACAAAACCTCCAAAAAGCCCCGGTTCGTGATCGATACCCCGCCGCCGTACCCGACCGGGAACTTTCACATCGGGAACGCGCTGAACTGGTGTTATATCGACTTCTTTGCCCGGTACAAGCGGATGAAAGGGTTCAACGTGATGTTCCCCCAGGGTTGGGACTGCCACGGCCTTCCCACGGAAGTCAAGGTCGAGGAGATCAACAAGATCACGAAAAACGATGTATCGCGGCAGGAGTTCCGGAATATGTGCCGGGACCTGACCATCAAGAACATCGAGGCGATGCGCATCACCCTGCGGAAGATGGCCTTCTCCACAGACTGGTCAAACGAGTACATCACGATGATGCCGGAATATTTCGGCAAGACGCAGCTCTCCTTCCTCCGCATGCAGAAGTCCGGCTATATCTACCAGAGCGAGCACCCGGTCAACTACTGCACCCGGTGCGAGACGGCAATCGCCTTTGCGGAAGTGGCCTATGAGGATCGCGAGACCACGCTCAACTACTTCGACTTCGATGGCGTGGAGATCGCGACCACTCGTCCCGAGCTCCTTGCAGCCTGCGTAGCCGTTGCCGTGCACCCTGGCGATGAACGCTACACGAAACTGAAAGGCAAATCCATGAAGGTGCCGCTCTTTGGCCACGACGTGCCGGTCGTGCAGGACGAAGCGGTTGATCCCGCGTTTGGTTCCGGTGCGGTCATGATCTGTACCTTTGGCGACAAACAGGACGTCCACTGGTGGAAACAGCACAACCTCGCGCTCAGGAAAGCCATTGACCGGCAGGGAAAGATGACCGAAACTGCCGGCAAGTACAAGGGCATGAATGCAACGGAATGTCGAGCTGCAATCCTTGCCGATATGAAAGCATTGCAGATCCTCAACCGCCAGGAGAAACTCGACCAGCGTGTGGGCTGCTGCTGGCGCTGCAAGACCCCCATCGAGATCCTCTCGGAGCGACAGTGGTTCGTGAAGATCAAGCCTGAGGAGATCCAGAAGGCGGCCCACGAGATTACGTGGTTCCCTGAACACATGCTCCTGCGGATGGAGAACTGGGTCCAGCAGATGGAATGGGACTGGTGCATCTCACGGCAGCGGATCTTTGCCACCCCTATCCCGGTCTGGTTCTGTACAAAGTGCGGGGAGATGGTTCTTCCGGATGAGAAGGACCTCCCTCTCGACCCGACCCTTGTGCAGCCAAAGAATCCATGCCCGAAATGTGGCAGCACCTCGTTTGCCGGAGAAGTGGATGTGCTCGACACGTGGATGGACTCCTCCATCTCGGTCCTGAACGTGA
>JBFYKS010000080.1:0-8925 GCA_041305785.1 Methanoregula sp.
CGCCCGGAAGGGTGGACTCGTTTGCCTTCAGGCTCCGGCACATACCGGAGCACCCCGCCGACAGCAGAAGTATTGTCGTACGTGGATACCGCGTAGAGCCAGCCATCGGCATCTTCGACAATATCGCGCAGCCGGATAACGGGCACCGTACCATCCACCTACAGGAGTCCTTTGAGGAACTGCCCGATCCTTTCCACGTCAGCGCCCGGGCGAAGAATTGTCTTTCCCACGAGATCAACGACCGTGCTCGGGGTACCCGGAAGCTGCCCGCCATCTATCAAAAATTCGTGCGGCACCGTGCACTGGTCCGGGGTTTGGGGGTCTTTTGCGCCATGAAGGTTTGCACTCGTTGCCGTGATGGGAGCGTCGAATCTCTCGATAAGGCGCCTTGCCATCTCGTGGGCCGGCATCCGTATCCCGATCATCCCTGTACCCCCGGTGAGGATCTCCGGCACGGTGTTCCGGGCAGGCAGGATGACGGTGACCGGCCCGGGGAGGAACTCGTCCAAGAATCCCTCCATCCCGGGCCTGACATGAGCAACTGCGGCAAGCATATCGAAATCCGATACCGCAATGGAGATCGGCATCCCCAGCGGGCGTTTCTTGGCCTCGTACACCCGCATGATCGCTTCATCCGAGAATGCATCGGCACCAAGACCATAGAGCGTCTCGGTCGGGTAAATGACGAGCCCGTCATGCATCAGGACACGGACCGCCCTCTCAATGATATCCATGCTTAAAACTCACGCCCGCGGACCCGGTTGATATCGAACACTGCCTTACTGCTCACATGCATGACAGCAAATACTCCCGCCTGAATGGGATCGGAGACCACAAGGTCGGCATGCTGGGGGACGGTGCCGGCCATCTTCAGGGCAATGACCGGTATGCCGGCCTCCCGGACCCGGTCCACGGCCTTTGAGATCTCACCGCCCATAATCGCTCCGGCAAGTACAAGGATGGCAGCGCGGGGGAGGCGGGCGACTGCGTCCACGGCAAGCGCAAGCGAGTGTTCCCCGACCAGCGGGATGGTGTCCACCGAGATCCGTTCGCCCCGGATATTATGCCGGTCCGCCTCGTTCACGGCACCGAGCGCCACCTGCGCCACCTGCGCTCCGCCGCCGATAATGATGACCCGGGTACCGAAAATGTGACCGAACGGCTGGTAGCACTTCACTTCGCGAACCTGCGGGATGTTTTTTAAATCCGCGATGAGCCGGTCATGATCCCTAACCTCGTCGCAGTCATATTCAAAATAAAGTTCGGCAAGGCCTAAGAACGGCCCGGAATCGAACACTTCCTGGCTGATCATCACGATGTTGGCATCATGATCTGCCACTACGGTAGCGATATCCCGTAATGCACCCCTGCGGTTCTCCGCGATGATCCTGATTGCCGAGCGTTCGGGAACGTGTTCCATATACCTGATGCGATAACCGGGGATCGAACCCGGGTTAGAAGCTTGGGAAGCTCCTGTCCTACCGCTAGACTATTATCGCACGAACGTATGCTGTTCTGCTCTCTTATTTTGTGTGAATTTTAGATAAACCTAGTGCTCCCGCCCCCCTCTTCCTTTTCATCCTGCCAAAATCCCGCAACCCGCTTTTGCTGCCGGTAACCCGTTCCCGAGGACAAAAAGCAACCCGGATCTTTGGGGAGATATTGTTGGATCCCGTATCATTTACCAGGAGGTCAATATTTTTAAGCGCATCAGGACAGAGTACGTACAGGAACTGCCGTGCACGCGCGGTAATTTCTGGATTCTGTTACGGCAGAACGGGGACGGTCTTCTCCCGCTCCCGGTCTTTGCCGAATCGAGCACAGGAGCATCACGATGAACTTCCGATCTGTAATCAGTTATCTCATACTCGTAACCTTCCTGCTGGCGCTGGCACCCCCGGCAGTTGCAGAAGATACGCAGTCCCCGACCGTGATCTACCAGACCACGTTCTCGACCGATCCCCTCTGGGTAACCAACAACCCGTCGTCCAATTACTGGGATTCCAAACTCGGGATGTATCACTTTGGTATCGAACCGAGCACCGGCAATTATGCCTACTATCCCAACCCCACGTATGACACGCTCGACTACGAGCGCGGCCCCTTCAGGCTCGAGTATGATGTCATCCTCAACCGGGTTGACGCGTTTGCAAATGATGGTGCAACCTTCCGCCTCGGTTTCTCGGGTTCCGAGATGGACTTTAACAAAGGTCCCATGGTCCTGACCCAGTTCACCAACGCCAAGTACGGCCAGATCATGTGGCTGCGCCTGGTGACGAATGGCAACAAGATGACCCAGGTGAACAGCCAGCACAGCGATACGCAGACCAGCGGTTCGCGAGCCTACGACGGCCCCACGGTCAAGTACGAGCTGAACAAGACCTACCATGTTACTGTTGACTATGATTCTCAGAATGCGCTTTTGAGCATGAAGGTGAACGAGAAGACGAGCGGTAACGAGATCTGGAGTTACTTTGTCAATGTTGCCCAGGAACTTCACGGGATGGACCGCATCTTTATTGGATCCGTTGGCGATTATGGCCCTACGGGAATCTATGCGACCGGCTACCTCGATAATGTCCGGCTGACCGTGCCCGTCCAGGAAGACGCAACCCCCGTCGTGACCGTACAGGACACTGCAATCACGACCCGGCCAACTCCCCTCCCAACCACCGCCCGGCCTATCGGTACCGTGCCGACCGAGTATATTGAACAAACCCCGCAATCCCCCCCGTCTGCTGTCCTGCCCGTTGCAGCAGTTGCGCTCGCCGCGCTCTGCATGGGGATAGTGAGTTTACGGCGAAAGGAATAACTCTTTTTTTAGGCAGGGCCTGTCGGCCAAAAACGTGAACGATCCCACATTCTTTTTAAAAGAGGATCACGACAAAAAAGTGTATGGATTGTGGCTTTTATGTATGATTCCAGGAGGCTTTGTTCCTCCTGTTCTCTGGAGTGAGAGTCTGGTGGTCTTCCCCCGCGTGGTTTGGGGGGTACTGTTGCCTGAGTTACGTGCCCCTGAAACCCTGTGAGGTAAGGACCGGGGATGTGCATGGATGTTCATCGTTCGTACGGGTATGTGGCATTGGTACGGGGATCGTTTACGATGAACACTTCACCCTGGCCGGTGTGCATTGCGGCCGGGCGATCGGTCACCTCCAAGGGCACGGTAATGCCGTATCCCGCTTCACCGCAGTCCTGCGGTGTGGCTGCCGCTGACGGGGATACCATCATGGCAACGGAGAGCAGGATCAGTGAGAAACCGATTATGATCTTTCCGGTGTTCATCGTAATTCTCCTCGTACAGTTCTTTCGTGGGTCGGTGACACGCCGAATCATACTCGTGTATCACCTGATTACTATGTCCTTTCCCTGCCCTGATAAATACCCCAAATCGCCCGGGTTGCAGCCTTGAACTCCGGGGTTAAACGGCATAACCGCAGGGATGACCAAATGAGGAGGAAATATAAACCGTCATGCCCTTATCTTCCAGTGACCAAAGAGTACAGGTACACAAAAAAGCACCTGTCCCGGTGGAGCGCAATGGACCCAGACGATAAATCACCCACACTGATTGTTCCCGCAGAATCCGATTCCCTGGAAGAACTGTCGGACTATCTCGATGTCCTTTCCAGCAGCGCACGGCTGAGGATCTTAAAATTTTTGGAAAAGAAGCCGCGCGACGCCCGTTCGATATCAAAGGAGATCGAGACCAGTTATGAGAATACGAAAAAACACCTCGACAAACTCTTGAGCATCGGGGTCATCAAAAAAGAGGCCGGTCTTGGTGCACCGACATCAAAAGGTATCCACCCGGTCTGGCAGTACTCCCTTGTGCCGGGTGGTCTTGAGGCCATCATAAGGAATCTCAGTCTCTTCTCCAACACGCGGGTGAATGTTGTCGGAACCGAGATCTCCCAGAGGCTCGATGCGGTCAAAGGTACCATCTCCCGGGAAGTGCTGGGGAACGTTCCGGCAGTCATCGTCCTTGGCGGCCCGGACGATACAAAGGTATTCCTCATCCGCGAAGATACGGTCAATCTCGGCAGGCGCGATCCCGAGAACACAAAAGCATACCACCCGGAGTCGGATGTGGTCTTCTCTGAAGGGTACACGGCAGTCACCCGCGTATCAAAACCCCACGGGCGGTTCCTGCACAAGAACGATGTCTGGTTCATCGAGGACTGCGGGAGCACCGGCGGGACGCAGGTCAATAACAAGCGGCTTGAGAAGTCTGTTCCGGTTGCCCTGCATGATGGCGATCTCATCGAGCTGGCAAAAGGGGTATCGGGAATAAAACTCCTCATGGTCCTTCCTGCAAAGGGCTGAAGGGTGGCGGGGCATCCGCCTGAATAATCCCCCTTATGTATTTAAAAGAACAAACTCATGAATAACAACCGGACTTCATGATGCCACCGCCCCGCACTTCCCGCGTATGGATGCTTCTTCTCTGTGTCCTGTGCATCCTCGTTCTTCCCATGGGTGCAGCAGCGGAGCGTATCGTGTCGCCGTCCGGTGCCGAATTTGTCAGTATCCAGGACGCAGTGGACTGGTCGGCATCCGGAGAGACGATCCTCGTCCACAGCGGAATTTACCTGGAGAATGTCCGGCTTTCCAAGAAGATTACCCTCATCGGGGTGGATACCGGGGCGGGAGCGCCGGTCATCAGCCCCGGCAACCAGGATCCCGCGGTAGTGGTCCTTGCCGATGGATGTACTATTGAGGGTTTCTCGATCCAGAACAGTGCCCAGACGAGCGGGATCCGGGTCACGTCCCATAACAACACCATCCAGAAGAACAAAATACGGAAAAACGCGATCGGGATCATTCTTGTCTCTTCGGGAAAAAATGTTATCCGGGAAAATGAGATCTCCGAAAACGAGAAGACCGGCCTTGTTCTTGAGGAGTCGAATGGCAACCATATTGAGAATAATGTGGTGAGAAAAAACCCGGTCGGGATCTCACTCGACGAGTACTCCCTCTCCAACACCATTGCCCGGAATAATTTCCAGAATACCCAGAACGTGTTCTCCCGGAGCGCGACTTCGGTTTTCAATTCCCCGCTCTCCTTCACCTATACCTATCTCGGCAAAAGTCAGAAGAGTTATCTGGGCAACTACTGGAGCGATTACCGGGGACTGGATGTCAATGGGGATGGTATCGGGGATACCCCGTATTCCATCAGCATCGGGGCGAACCTGAAGGCAACGCTCGAATCGAACCAGAACCGTGTGGATGCGTTTCCCTTAATGGATCCAAAAGAGTATTACTCCAAAGTGACCCCCGTGGTATCCGGCACCGTGAATACCACTCACACAGAACCCGTGCCAACCTCCCTTCCCACGGGCGTGCAGACGCCGGGCCCACAGCCTACGGCGGCTCCTTCGCCCATCATGTTCTCCCTCCCCGACGGCTCACTGCTGATGACCGGGCTCATCGTTCTCCTTGCAGTCATTGCGCTCGCTGGCGGAGTATATTATATGAGGAGACGGCGTGGTGCCCCGGTACCGGAAGATGAACCGGCCAATCCTGCACAAGGCGTGCCCGAACCGGGACCTCATGTCGTGACCAAGGCAGCATCGGCTCTGAAAAGTGCTGTTGAGAAGACCCGGTCGCTTGTTACGATCCCGAGTTTCAGGACCGTGCTTTCCGATACGCAGGATGCCGAGCCAAAACCCTCGGTTACGGACCAGAAGAACTACTTCCCGCGGGAACTGGAGAACAAATACACCGAGATTACCTTTGTCGGGCGCGGGGGGATCGCATGGGTCTTCTCGGCAATTCGCAAGACCGATGGTACAAAAGTTGCTGTCAAGATCCCCATCAGTTTCGATGAGGTAACGGGCAAGTGTTTCCTCAACGAGATCGCGGCATGGGAGACACTCCGCCATGAAAATATCGTCGAGGTCACGGCGGTCAATATCCTCCCCGTCCCGTACGTGGAGATGGAGTTTGTGCCCGGCTCGCTCGAGGCTCTTGATAAACCCCTGCCGGTCTGGAAGGCGGTCCATCTCATTACCCTTGTGGTTGACGGGCTCCGGTATGCCCACGAGCACGGGTTCATCCACCGGGACATCAAGCCCCACAATATCCTCTTAACCGCAGAACTTGTGCCCAAGATCACTGACTGGGGGATGAGCAAGGTGCTTGCCGCTGAGGTGAAAAAGTCAAGCGTTGCCGGTTTCTCGCTCTCCTATGCAGCACCCGAGCAGGTATCGCCATCGGAGTTTGGCAGGACTGACGAGCGCACCGATATCTACCAGCTCGGCGTGGTCTTCTATGAACTGGTGACCGGGTCGATCCCCTTTGGTGGCGAGAGCATCGTTGAGGTGGGAAACGCCATCCTGCGGGAAACTCCCACCGCACCATCCGAATACAACCCTGATGCCCAGGCTGTTGAGAAGATCATCCTCAGGTGCCTTGAAAAAGATCCGAAGAAGCGCTACCAGTCGGCTGCCGAACTTCTTGATGCCCTTCACGGGTACCTTGACGAGGATGACGAATGATCCCAAAAACCCTCTTGTCCGATCCTGCAGATGGCGAAGTTGATCGATCATGAAAACTGATGAGCCGGTGTGGGAACCTGCACCCTGCGGCCATTGTGAGGGGTACGGCTGCACCTATTGCAACAAGACCGGAATCGTCCTTGTTGCGGCACCCAGAACCCCCTGCCGCCACTGCGAGGGTGTGGGGTGCTTTTACTGCGGGTTCACCGGCTGGACTCACCCGAAAGGCAAGTACGACTGATCGCGTTTTAGGGTTTTTCTCCGTTAAAATCTGCCCTCAATGCGCCGCGGGATGACGCACTCTTCAAAACGTCGGGCAAAATACCGGTCGGTCATACCGGCAATAAAGTCCCGCACGAGCTCTGCGGGGGTTGCTGATTCAAGATAGGAGGGGCTGACATACCCGGACTTGAGAAAATCCAGAGAGATCCGGGCATTCTGCCGTTCCTGTTCAAGATCCTCAAGGCATGCATGAAAGAGGGTGGCATACATTGCCCGGACTTTCTCCCGTTCGGAACAGAGAGCCGGGTTGTCGTAGATGTGCCGGCGCGAGAACGAGCGAAGGGAGATGAGGGCTTCTTCGACCGTACGGCTGTACGAGATGCAGCCCTCCTCTTCCGTATCGCTGTTTTCAAGGAGATCGAAGATGAGCGTATTGATGATCTCCCGGTTGTTCTCTCCAAGAACCTCACTGCAGACGGCGGGTATTTTTGTGTCATCCGCGATCAGCCCGACTTCCCGCGCGTCCTGCAGATCCCTGCCAATGTAAGCGATGGTATCGGCGAATTTGACCACGCAGCCTTCGAGTGTCATGGACGAACCGGGTCTCTTTCCATCGGTTGCGTCCTGGACCTTCTTGTCAAATTCCGCCCATCCTGGGCAGGGTTCAGGGACGATCTTCACATCGTTAGCCTCCCCGTTATGGCAGAGGATGCCATCAAGCACCTGCATGGTGAGATCGCAGTCCTCGATCTGGTCAAGGAACCGTACGCTCTGGACATTGTGGAAGAACTTCCCGATACAGTGCCGCTCGCAGAGTTCCGAGAGGCAGGTCTCGCCAAAATGCCCATAAGGGGTATGGCCGATGTCGTGGCCGAGTGCTATTGCCTCGATCAGGTCCTCGTTGAGCCGGAGGCACCGGCCGATGGTGCGCGCAATCTTGGAGACGAGCTGGACGTGGATGACGCGGTGGGTGATATGGTCGTTCTCGACAAGGTAAAATACCTGGGTCTTGTCGATATACCGGGTGTAAGCACGGGTGTGGATGATCCGGTCCGCATCGCGGGAGTAGGGGGTGCGGATATCTTCGGTTTTCCGGTTGTGCCGCCGGATTGCATCGGCACTGATGGCGGCTAGCGGGGAGAGGAGCGCCTCGCGCTTTTGGGTCATTGTTGCAACTGCCGACTCAAGTCCCTTGTGTGGTGCCCGTTTCCCCATCTTCGCTGGCATGCTGTACGGGTACTTATGCCCAAGGAGTCATAAGGATGACGAAAAAAAGGGGTGTTATTCCGGGGCGGTATTCAGGCAACCCTGCGGGTTGCTACGGCTTCAGTCTCCCCGTACTGGAGGATATGGTCGTGCATGGCTGCCTTGAGCTGGTTCTTGTTCGACCCGGCGGCAATCTCCAGAAAGTCATCGAGGCCCCAGACCCGGAAGAGATAACGGTGGGTCTGGCCCGGGAGCGGGCAGGGGCCGGTATACCCAATCTCGCCGGCATCATTGAGTCCCTGGAGACCGGAGACCGGGCTTGTCACCATCTTCCCCTGGGGAATGCCGGCCGGGATCACGTTCACTGCCGGCAGGTCCCAGATGAGCCATGCACAGTAAGAGAAGACACCCCGCATCGAAGGGTTGAAGACCATGATGGCAACCGAGCTGGCTTCAAGACCCCCGATGGTAATCTTTGGCGAGATGTTCTCTCCATCACACATATGGGCCGGGGGAAAATCCATAAAGTCAATGCTGACATCAAGACCCTTCATCATCCGCGTTCTCCGATTATGGGATACTATGCAGAACTCGTATTAATCCATTCCGCACTACAACCACTCCCATTTTCAGGGCGGGAAAGGCTGTTCTTTCTGACGGAATAAGGAATCGGGCTTTCTCCCCTGTAGGCGCAGGTGACCGGATACCCGGTCTTTTTAAAAACCGGCCGGAAAATTCAGCAGGCCGTAGGGAGAGGAACCCTTTTTTTCCCGGCAGGTTACCGCCCTAGTTGCAGAAGGGATGATTTCCACATCTTTATTGTATCAGCGGATCAACTGGTACGAGTACACGATTCACCCATATTCAGAGCGATACCATGGCAAAGAACACCAGCAAATCCAGAAAACCGGAAGAGGAGTGCGATCATAACTGCGCCGGCTGTGCCACAGCCGCCACCTGTACATCGGATAGTAAGACGAAGGCAGGCCTGCCG
>JBFYKS010000081.1:0-9556 GCA_041305785.1 Methanoregula sp.
ATCTCTTCCGTCAGCTGGTTTTTTTTCAGCCGGACATCATCAGTATCCATTGAAAGGTGGATTCAACCCTTCTGGAACTTTAACCTTTTCCTTGCTCTCAAATTGTACAATACAAAACAACAGGGGCCGGAATACCTGCTCTATTCCCCCACCCCTTTAATATCCCAGTTATTCTAACCATTGATCTGTATGATAACAAGGCTGATCGATAAGGCCAAAGGCTGTCTCCTCTCACCGGTGGAAACATTCCGGCAATCGAAAGACGATGAACTGTCCACGGTCTTCACCTATTTTATCGCACTCCTCCTGTTCAATGCAATCCTTTCAGCCGCACTTGCAGCGGTCATGATCGAGACGCTGCCGGCGCTTGCCATGATGGCCGGGGGGATATCGGTTCCGGTTGCCATATTCCTCATGATGCTGGTTGGCGGTTTTATCGCAACGCTCGTGTTTGGCGCATGGCTTCACCTCTGGGTGTACCTCTTTGGCGGACGCCGGGGGATCATGCAGACGATAAACGCGGTCATATACGGGAGCACGCCCCGGCTGCTCTTCGGGTGGATCCCGTTCATCGGGTTCATCTTCACGCTCTGGTCGCTTGCTCTGGGTATCCTCGGCGTCCGCGAACTGCAGGAGATCGATTCTCTGAAAGCAACCCTTGCCGTTGCCCTTGCGGTCATGATCCCGGTCATCCTTCTCATCGTTCTCGCAGCATATTTCATGATCGCGAGCGTGACAACAACGGCAATGCCGGTCACTATGATCTGATCTTTTTTTTTAAGTCACGTATTTGGAATTGCTTTTTTTCCTCCCGGCAATCCATTCCCCGCACATCACGCCAGCGTGCATACGCGGGGTAAGGATTTATGAACTTTAAGAATGGACTAAGATTCATACGGACGTCCCGAAGTCTGCACGCCCCGTTCCGGCAGCAGATCCTCTTGACCGTGGGAACTCTTGCAAACGATCCGAAACGATCCCAAAAAGCTAAAAAACCCGGTGCTGCCATGATAATCAATTCCTCTACAGCAATTCTTCTTCTCCTTATTGCCGGCACCATATCCCTGCTTCTGACCTATATCGGGTGGCAGAACCGGGCACAGACAATCGTGCAGCCGTTCATCCTCCTTATGGCAGCAGAGACGGTATGGATATTCGGGTATGTGGTAGAACTCTCCAGTTCCAGCCTGGATGCGGTCATCCTTATCAACAATATCGAGTATCCCGCACTGCAGACCGTGCCGATCGCATGGCTCTTTATCGTTCTCTGCTTTACCGGGCGCGAACAGTACCTCACCCGCCGCACGGTACCATTCTTCTTCATTATCCCGGCAATTGTCTGGGTCCTGGTATTGACCAACCCGCTCCATCACCTCTATTACACCGGTTTTTATGAATCCTCGTTTGGCGGCTCCACAATCTGGCTTTACGAACACGGCCCCCTCTTCTGGATTCACATCGGGTACTGCTATCTCGTAGCCCTTATCGCGCTCATCCTTGCAGCGGGCAGGCTCTTTGTCTCAACCGAACTCTACCGGCGCCAGTCTATCCTGCTGGTCTGTGCAGCCTGCATCCCCGCATTCTGCAACATGGCCTATGTCTTCCAGCTCGCTCCGTTCCCGCAGTTTGACATGACCCCGTTTGCCTTCCTTGCCAGCGGGATCATTCTTGCCGTTGGGCTCCTCCGCGACCAGCTCTTCACTGCCGTTCCGGTGGCGTACTCGCTGGTCTTTTATACCATGCGGGACGGTGTAATCGTTACCAACAATGATTACCGGGTGATCGATCTTAACCCCGCAGCTGAACATATTACCGGCGTCTCTTCCCATGATGCGATAGGAAAGGTGGTCGAAGAGGTCTTTCCCCTGCTTGCATCACTCCGCGACGATCCTGCCCTTTCCGGTGAACGCCGTATTGAGGCAGAGGTGCAAAAGGAGGGTTCCCTCCGGTTCTATGATGTGGCTGTCACTCCCATGGACCGGGCAGGTGCAGGGCCGTCCGGGTATCTCTGCCTTTTCCGTGATATTTCCGAGCGGAAAGGATCTGAGCTTGCACTTGCACAGGCAAACCGGAAGATCGGGCTCCTTACAAGCATCACCCGCCACGATCTCATGAACAAACTCATGGCTGTCGGAAGTTACCTTGAACTGAGCCGGGAACTGGCAACCGATCCAACCCAGATGGAATACCTTGACCGGCAGCTTGGAGCCATCAATGCAATGGGCCAGCAGATAGCATTCACAAGGGAGTACGAGCAGCTCGGTGCCAAAGCACCGGTATGGCAACAGGTTTCATCGGTAATCAACCGTATCAGGAACCAGGTGGATTTCCACGGGGTTTTCCTGGAATGCAGCACTGATCCCCTGGAAGTGTATGCCGATCCGATGCTTGAGAAGGTCTTCTACAACCTCTTTGACAATGCGGTAACCTACGGGGGAGACCATCTTTCTGAAATAACCGTATCCTGCCACCGGTCCGGAGGGGACGTCGTGATTGTGGTTGAGGATAATGGTGCAGGTATCACCACGGAGGACAAGGAACGGCTTTTTGAACGGGGTTTTGGGAAAAATACCGGTCTTGGCCTGTTCCTTTCCCGTGAGATTCTTGCCATCACCGGTATCAGGATAGAAGAGACCGGTGAGCCGGGCCATGGTGCACGGTTCGGGATCCGTGTGCCGGCCGGGAAGTTCCGCAATGCCGGACTTTGGCCGTAACCTCTTCACTCTTGCCGGCTCTTGTGTTTATTGCCTACTGCCGCACGGTATATCCCGCAGCACCCAGCACCCGGATAACCCGCTTGTCCCATGCGGCATCATCCAGCCCGGAAAGATCATCGATCTCATCGTGAAAGATCCGGCTCAGCCGCTCATCTTCTGAGGCCAGGAACCGCTGGCACATGATCCGGCCGGCCCGCTTTCCCTCCGTATTGAGGATCAGTATGCGCCAGCAGCCATAGTCCCGGCAAATCCCGGGACGGGTGGTGTGAACCGTGCAGTACCCTTTTGCTGCAGCGCGATCGAACCGGAAGAAGGGGCAGGCTTCAGGACGTTTTAGAAAGATGCTCCGGTCACAAAAGAGCGCGATCTTGTCCGGGTCAACCCTCACTTCCGTTCTCTCGCCGGTATACACGTTATTGACCAGAAAACGGTAATCGCCATAATCTTCCTGGATGGTATGGACGAGACCGAGATGGCTGCAACATTCCCCGCACTGGCTGCACTCAAACGGCATAACACGATCCGGTATTGATACCGGATATGGTACTGCGTCACCATAATATCACCGGAACAAAACCGGAAGATATTGGAGAAATGTGGGGGTGAGAAACGGATATTTCCGGCAGCCCGGGTCTTTCTTCATGTCACCCGATAGCATGCTTTTCATCCGGGTCACCAGCATTGCTCCGACCTTCGAATTACGGCCCCATAAAAAGGGCTCGTTTCCATTTTTTGGAAGGGGAAAAAACCAAAAAAGGTTGCTCCCCGCTGAGGTTACGAGGATTCGTTTCCACAGCCAGTCGCCGTAACTCCGCAAGCCTCATCGGCTCTCCCCGCACCGGAAAGCGTCACTGCTTTTAATTTCTCTATCGAGGGATCGCCGGGTGAGAGGGCCAGTGCATGGTCATAACAGGCGATGGCATCGTCATAGCGGTGCAGGTTGTGCAAGTTTACCCCTTTTGCCAGCCATGCCGCGGTAAAATTCCGGTCAAGGGCAAGCGCTGCATCAAAAAAGGCAAGTGATTCGTTATCCTGCCCGTACCGGGACATATGGTCCAGCCCTAGCCGGAACTGCTCCTCTGCTTCGGGTGAGGTGGTTGCAATATCCTCAGCGTCAAACGCAATGGCAAGCACAGATCCGCCCGAAGAAACCGTATGCTCACCAGGGATGATCTGCGGGTTGCTGGTCATTGGGGCAACGATACCGGCGGGGGAGAAACACCCGGATGCAAGAGATGCCGACAGGATGAGGATGCAAAGCAGGATAACCCGCATCATAGGGAATGTATCCGGTTGAACAGGACATACCTTTTGTGGTTTACGTTCATGGTCTTTGGATCCTGCCTGTTTTTGGGGAAAAACAGGAACCGGAACGGTCATAGCCCATCATTTGGGGGCGTAAACTGCCATAAACCAAAGATTGTACGGCATTTGCATTGGAAGGAACCGTAATACAAAAAAAGGGCACTGGAGAAATCAGCATGTTGCGCAATCAGGCGGAATTTGCGAAGGTGACTCCCTCACACCCAGGAGAAGGGGGGGCAACATGCGGGGGCAAGCCCCAAAAATCCCCCCATTCCTGATGAAAATTTTCGCATGGGTCCCCATCCACGGCCATGCTCCATAAGGCGAGCCCCGATGAGGCGGCGAGCGCCTGTGGCCCCATCGTAATCCAATATGAGATCTCTGTCAGCTTTTCTAAAAGAGCCAAAAAAAGAACTCCCGTCCCGGATTTCCCGGCACTCTTGTTGAACCTGACCCCCGGTTATGGAGCCGGGGATCCGGCCATCGCGATCCTGCAGGTGGCAATCCTGTTAGTACGCGCCCCGCCCGATCTGGCTTATGTAAATCCTGTGCTCCTGCAGATCGATCCTGAAGAGTTCGGGGTTACTGATGAGATCCGGAACCTTGATCCTCATGGTTTCAAGTTCCTGGAAGGTGAAGTGCTCAATATTCTTCCTCTTTTTCTCCATCCATTCCATCGATACCCCGGTTTCGGTCTGGACACAATTGTATATCTTTTCCACGGTATCTGATTCAGGTTGAGAATACTTGATTCTATTCATTGAGGTGGACGGGATCTGCCTGCTTCCCGCCAGAGGAGGCCCGCCGTGGCCGGCCGGGTCCATCGTAATGGTTTTTTTTTACGATCGCCCATTTCGCCGTGTTCACGGTGTTCCGGGGTCACCTGCACCGATGGGCAGAGAACCTTAATTTTTTGCCGCATCCAGCAAAATCCTGACAATCTTTTCGGGCATCTCTGCCATCGGCACATGGGATGAGGGCAGCTCAAGGTACGTCCATCCCGCACCGGAAGCGGCGATCTTCTGCCGGGCGAGATCGGTTACTGAGGTAAAATCGCTCTTCGTGCACCGGATATAGGTTTTTTGCAGGGATAGAATCGCGCGGGCATCGAACTGCAGTTTTTCGGTATAAGGGGGAGCAAGTTCCAGGCCGGCAAATGACTGTGGATCGGAACCGCTGGCAATAATCAGGTCGAAGAGGGACTGCCCGGGGTCCGGCACGGCTGCATCCACGTAAACCATGTGGCGGATCCGGTCTGCCAGTCGGGCTGCAACCCCCGTGATCACCATGCCGCCATAACTGTGCCCGGCAAGAATCACCTCCCGCAGGTTATTTCCGGTGATGATCTGCTCAATCTCCCCGATATGCCCGGTCAGGGTGGTGGTATTTTCATCCGTAAGTGTCGGTGCAAACGTGCGGTGGCCCTGTGCGTGAAGCGCAGGTATGACCGGGTCCCAGATCATCCCGCCCATCGTGCCGTCGGGTGTCTGGACCGGACTTCCCGTGGTCAGCCGGTTCCACGTCCCGGTTGTCATGTTGCCGCCATGAACCAGAACATAGTCTGCCATTTTCGCTCCTCCGGTATCGTGTTCTCCAAATTAACCAATGGATCCTCCAATCCATTAAGCTGTTGTCATCACAACCCTCGGAATGGGGGGATTAACGGCAACAGTCACGGGACCGTCTATGAAGTTCTCGGGCAAACCCCCCTGGCACCGCCCGCAATTCGTATCCGGCTCACCCGGGATCACTGCGGGCAGGATTGCCGGTTTGGGAACCTTTTTGCCTGCACTCCCCGAAGGTACGTTGATCGCATGATAACGCAGGACATAGTCAGGAAACTCTGGGATGAGGCCGGGTATGGGAATGTGGCAGTCTGGGACAACGGGACCATGACCACGGTCCCGGTCGATTATTCCGGGGAAACCAAAGGGAAAAAACCCCTAATCGTCCTTAAGCCCATTGCGCTCGTGAACCGTTTCGAGCTTTTAGATTTTGCTCTCAATGATGAAGAGCTGCTCACGAAAATTGAAGCATCGGTCCGGGCTGCCGGCGGGACGATCTCACGGGGTCCGCGATCATAATTCTGTATTTTTTTGTCTTATGGGATCTCACTTCCCGGCTACCGGAAAAAACCTGTGCCCGTCTCCGGAATCATTCACTGATACCGGCAGCCCGTGACCCGGATCCCTAAATTCCCTTCACAAGGTTCCGCCGCTGGATAACCTTTGCAGCCAGAACGAAGAGGAGGGTGACAGCAGTAAGCACCAGCATGTTGACCCATGGTGGGTACACCGCATCCCCGTTCAGCGCCGCATGGAACAGGTCGACAAGATACGTGAGCGGGGAGAGCGAGGTGAGGATATAGAGCCAGCCGGTCAGCTGGCCGAGCGGGATGAAGATACCCGATATGAAGATGAGCGGGAGCCTGACAAGGCTTGAGAGCATCATGATGTTTGACGGGTTGTCCGTTGTGGGTGAGGCAAGGAGGGTGCCAAGCGCAGCAAAGGTGACCGAGCCGAGTACAAGCCCGACGAGGAGGAGGGCCGCGTTCATGAGCGGGAGGTGGAGGAGCACGGCACAGAAAGCAAAGACGATGATGGTGATGCCAACCCCAAAGATTGCCCCCGCGAGCAGGTCCCCGATGATGATGCTCTCGAGGATGACCGGGAGCGAGACGAGCCGCTCGTAGGTCTTCTCCCGCTTCTCCCACGGGGTGATGAGCGGGCCGACCGAGGATGCGGTAAAGAAGAGCATCATGCCGAGAAATCCCGGGAAGAAGAGGATGAGGTCGAGGTCCCGCCCGATAAAGAAGGTCAGGAACATGATGAGGGGAAAGAGGAGGCCGAAGATCATCACCGGGCCCTTGAAGTAATAGATCCGCATGTTCTTCTCGGTGATGACAAGGATGCTCCGGACAAAGAGTTTCCACTCCATACCGTTACACCCCCCCGGTCAGCTGCACGAATGCCTCTTCGAGCGTCGGGCTGGAGGTTGCAATGGAGACTACCGTGAGATGCTCCCGCTCTGCCACTGAGGCAAGGTGCTTGACCGCCCGGTCCGGATCATCGGAGTACACCCGCCATTTGTCCCCCCAGGGTTCTACCCGGGTGATGCCCGGGCCGTTAAAAAGTTCTGCTCCTGCGGGCTGTTCGAACGCGATCTCAATATAGCGCGTGGTATCGAACGTGCTCTTGAGCTGCTCCGGGCTCCCGGTTGCCACGATCTTTCCCTGGTTGATGACGCTTATCATCGAGCAGAGCGTATTTGCCTCATCGATGTTGTGCGTGGTGAGGAGGATCGTGCTCCCCTTCCGGTTCATGCGACGGATCGTGTCGATGACAAGCCGGCGGCTGTACACATCCAGCCCCGTTGTCGGCTCGTCGAGTATCAGGAGCGGGGGGGCATGGATGATGGCGCACGCGATGCTGATGCGCTGGCGCATGCCCTTTGAGAAGGTGCGGACGAGATCGTCCTTGCGGTCAAGGAGCCCGAGGCGGTCGAGGATCTCCGTTGCCCGGTCCTCCCGGGAGGTCTTGTCCATCCCGAAGAACTTCGCGGTGAGGATGATGTTCTGCATCGCGGAAAGGTCGCTGTATACCGTGCCGTTCTCAGGGATTACGCCCATCTTCATCTTTGCGGCAAGCGGGTTGGTATGCACGTTGGTTCCGAAGATCGAAACCGATCCGGCATCAGGTATCAGTACGCCGGTCAGCATCCGGATCGTGGTGGTCTTTCCTGCACCATTCGGGCCAAGGAACCCGAAGATATCACCTTCCGGTACGCTGATGCTGACATCGTCGACCGCGGTGATGGCCCCGAAGGTTTTTTTGAGATTTGTTGCAACAACCGCGTCCATTATCGTGCCATTCCGGTATCAAGGTTTACGGGATTACCTGATGAGGGTATCTGTTTATCTCTCCAATAATCGGCCATACGGCAGTTACCTTCGACAAACATCTCCTGCATCTGCTGCCTTCTCGAACAGCACGGCACGACTCAAGTGAAGGGAGGGCTCTCCTGCAACCCGGAAGCCGGCCTGCTTTGCGGTATCGAGCATTGCGGCAAATGCTGCATCCGTCACATGAAAGACCGGTTCGACAACGAGATACCTCCCTTTCGGCTTGAGGAGTGCAAAAACTTCACGGAACAGCCGGCCCTGGTCCGGCACTTCGTGCACCATATAGAAGGAGAGCGCAAAGTCGGCATCTGCCGTGATCCCGAGGGAGTCCGGTCTGCACTGGTGCCACGTGATGGGGGCACGGGACCGGTCGTTTCTGCATTTTCCCTGTGCATGCTCAAGCATCTCCTTTTGCAAATCAATGGAAATAACGCTCCCGCTCTCACCGGCCATTGCTGCCATCACCCGCGTGAAGTCCCCCGGCCCGCACCCGATATCGATTGCCGTCATGCCGGGCCGTATATGGCCTGCAAGGATCTTCTCCGGGTTCTGGAGGAGACGCCGGAACGGGTTGTCGAGCATCAGCAGATGCCAGAAGGTATACCCGCAGACCTGCCCTGACGAAGCATTTCCCCCCATTGTCATGCTTCCTGATCCCTCACTCAATTCAGCCATCTTCACTCCCCCCGGTCATGACATTTCATGGACCCGGTTGTATCACCGGCAGGTCTCATACCGGGCTGCATCCACCGGGCATATCCGATAGATCCGATACAGATGAGAAGGAACAATCCTGTCATGCACGCAAACCCATGGAGTGTGGTTATCACATCCCGTACGGATTCCCCATCAGGCCTGCCGGTTATACCGGTGATCGCAAAATCTGCCAGGAATACGGAGGCAAACAGGCTGGAGAATGCAATGAGAATTGAGAAGACGATGAGTGCCGTGCGCCCGGCAGTCCCGAGTGTGGCCGTCCCATTCAAACCCGTTTCCTGTGCCAGGGTATCTGCGGTAAGGGTAATGCCGAGCAGGGTCAGGACGAGTGCGGTCGGGAAGACCGTCTCATTTCCGGTGAGGAATGCATACCCTGCAACAAGGGCCGGGATGATGAATTTCCCTCTCCACAGGAGTTTTCTGTCAATCTTCCTACTCATCTTCTCCCCGGTTGAACGGGGCAGGTTGTTGTTTTCCATTCTTTTTCCCTTCTGTCGTATTTTTGTTAAGTTAGTTAACAATTCAATCATCCAAAAAAATTATTCCGGTCCATGACCCGCTTCGTCAATCGTCTCTTCGATTGCAGCAAGGAACCGGAGGATCAGGTTGAACTCCGCAATCGTCAGATCGCCAAGATTCCGGTGCATGCGGGCATAGATCTTTGCATGGTGCTGCTCGTGGCCGAGATAGGCGATGGTTCCGCGGGGTGAGAGCCGGATCAGGATTCCCTTGTCGCTTGCCGGGTCGCGGTGCCGCTCCACCAGATCTTTTTTTACAAGGCGCGTGATCATCTGGGAGATGGCACTTTTGGATATCCCCAGCAGTAATGAGAGATTCGTGATGCTGATATCCCGGTTCTTCCCGATTGCCATGATGGTGTGGATCTCGGAGCAGTGGAGCAGATCGCCGGACCCGA
>JBFYKS010000082.1:0-6252 GCA_041305785.1 Methanoregula sp.
GATCCTTGAAGACCCCGAGAAAGCCTACAATGATATCAAAGAGGTGGTTCCCGAGACTGCCGGCATTACTGACATCTTCTTTGACGCTGATACCGGCGAGGTACTCATTGAAGCAGAAAAACCCGGCGTTGTTATTGGCAAGAACGGCACCACCCTGCGGGACATCACCCGGCACATCGGCTGGACCCCGAAGGTTGTCCGGACGCCTCCCATCGAGAGCTCGACGGTCAAGCAGGTCCGGCAGTACCTCCGATCCGTCAACGAGGAACGCAAGCAGTTCCTCCGGACGATCGGACGCAGGATCCACCGCGATCTCCCGGGAAAGGATGAGGCAACCAAAGACGCCCCCAAAAAAGACCAGTGGGTACGGGTAACCACGCTCGGGTGCTGCCGGGAAGTCGGCAGGGCAGCATTCCTGCTCTCAACGCCCAACAGCAAGGTCCTCATCGATTGCGGGGAGAAACCGGACAATGCCGGCTGCACCCCGTATCTTTATGTCCCCGAGATCCACCCCCTCTCCCAGCTCGATGCCGTTGTCCTGACTCACGCCCACCTTGACCACTGCGCCCTGATCCCCCTGCTCTACAAATACGGGTACGAAGGCCCGGTCTACGCGACACCCCCCACCCGCGACCTTTCGGCCATGCTCCAGCTGGACTACCTCGATGTTATCCACAAGGAAGACCGGAAGATTCCCTACTCCTCAAACGAAGTCAAGACCTACATCCGGCACTCCATCACCCTCAACTATGGCAGCGTGACCGACATCGCGCCGGACATGAAGCTCACGTTCCACAACGCGGGTCACATCCTTGGCTCGGCCATCGCCCACTTCCACGTCGGTGACGGGTTGTACAATATCGCGTTCACCGGGGACTTCAACTATGCCAAGAGCCGTCTCTTCAATCCGGCCGTCAACCAGTTCCCCCGGCTTGAAGCCATCTTCATGGAGAGCACGTACGGCGGCAGCAACGACTTCCAGCAGCCCCGGCTTGAAGCGGAAGGCCGGCTCTACGAGACCGTCAATGCGGTCATCCAGCGCGGCGGCAAGGTCATCATCCCGGCCTTTGCCGTGGGCAGATCGCAGGAAGTGATGCTGGCTCTCGAAGAAGGGATACGTCTTGAGAAGATCCCGAAGGTGAAGATCTACCTTGACGGCATGATCCGCGAGGCAACCGCCATCCATACCACGTACCCCGAATATCTCAACAACGAGCTCCGGAACCTCATCTTCCGCGAGGGCATGAACCCGTTCCTTGCCGAATGCTTCCAGCAGGTGGACTCCTCCGAGCTCCGCGAGAAAGTGATCAGCGGAGACCCCTGTGTCATCATCACCACCAGCGGTATGCTCAATGGCGGGCCGGTCATGGAGTACCTCCAGAATCTTGCAGATGACGAGAAGAACGCCCTTATCTTTGTCGGGTACCAGGCCGACGGCACGTACGGGCGCCGGATCCAGAAGGGCTGGCGCGAGGTGCCGATGGGAAGGAAAGGCACCATCACCATCAACCTTGAGATCGTGACCGTTGACGGTTTCTCCGGTCACTCGGACCGCCGGCAGCTGATGAATTACATCGGGCAGATCCAGCCCCGGCCCGAGAAGATCTTCTGCATCCATGGCGATGAGAACAGCACCATCGATCTCGCCAGTTCCATCTACAAGCGCTACCATATCGAGACCCACTCCCCCATGAACCTCGAGACCTATCGCATGGTCTGATCCCCTGCCATGACCCTGAGGACAAAACTCACCCTCTTTTTTGGCATCTTCTCCCTGATGGCACTCTCGAACGCCATCGTTCCCGTCCTCGCGTCCTATGGTTCTGCCTCATCAATGCATGGTATGATCTATGCCGCGTATTTTCTTGGCGCGTTTGTCACCACGCTTCCCGCGGGAATCTTCTCAGACCGGCTGGGCAGGATTCCGCTCATCCGTTATGGGCTTCTCATCACGGTTGCGAGCGGTCTCTTCCTTGCGGTCAACCATGATCCGTTCCTTGTCGTTGCCGCACGGTTTGTTGAAGGGATCGGAGCCGGCTTCTTTGTGGCTGCTACCATGTCGTACGTGAACAGCGATCCCGATCACCTGCGGATGAGCGGATGGCTTATGGCATCCATGAATGCCGGCCTTGTGGCCGGCCTCCTCGTTACGGGGTGGCTTGCGGTAATCCTGTCCCTGCCAGCTTCCGGCATCCTCCTCTTCTCATCTCTTTCTATCATCCCGGCCATTGCGGCGTTTTTTATTCATGAACCTGAAATACCGGTCACCGCGTATCCGGTTGGCACGGTCGGACGGTTCATCAGAGAGTTTGGCTGGCTCTGGTACTCGGTCCTCATTCTCATCGGTATAACCGGGGTTGTCACTTCCGTATACCCGAATTATTCCGGCGCCCCCTCTGATGTCCTTGGTCTCTGGATTGCCGGCATGAGCATTGCAACGATTGCCGCGGTGCTCATCTGTTCCCGGACCTCATCTCCCCCGGTACTAACCATCCGCCGGGCGGCCATACTCATGGGGATCGCTGCCATCATAACCTATTATTCCGCAGTGGGTTTCCTGCTCATCGGGGCGCTTGCCGGTGTGGTTATGATCGCCCAGATGGCATTCCTTGCACGGGTGCCGCGATACCAGGGCGTACTGATGGGACTCTTTTCAACCACCAGTTATCTTGGGATGGCTCTCCTTCCGGTAATTGCCGGGTTCATTGCCGGGAGCATGGGGTTCTTTGTAACCTTTATGGGTCTTGCCGTGGCTGCGGTTACCGTCGCTGCCACCATCGGGTTTTGCTCCTGCACGCCAACAAACCCGGGCGAACCCGGTCAGGTGGCACATGGCAATGAGCAATAGATTCATCTGCGATTAAAGGAAATTTCACGATGAGAATATGAGATCTACCTTTTTCGTCCTGATCCTCGTGGTTATGCTTCTGCTGGTTCCTGCGGTGATGGCAGAAGACGCCCTTGAATGGTACACGCGGGGGCAGAACGCGGCAACGGTCGGTAATCACGATCTTGCGATCACGTATTACAACAATGCCCTTGCACAGAACCCGAATTACGCACAGGCCCTTGCCGGAAAAGCGGCATCCCTGAATGCGAAGGGGCAGTATGCCCAGGCTCTCCCTGTGGCAGAGGCTGCAGTGGCCCTCCGGTCAACGGATCCCGTTGCGCTGAATGCCCGGGCGTTTGCCCTCTACGGCATGGGGAACTATAACGACGCGGTGGTGGCATATGACAAGCTCTTCGTTGTCCAGCAGAACCGGGCTGATGCATGGTGCAACCAGGGGTATGCCTATCTGTTAATGGAAGAGTATGGCGCGGCGGTTGTCTCGTACGATCGCTGCACTGCCATGGATCCGTTAAACTTCATGAACTGGAACTACCTGGGGAAGGCATACATGGGCCTTGAAAAATACGACCAGGCACTCCGATCCTTTGACCGTGCAACCGGTGTTACCGTCACCAACGCAACGGTCTGGAACAGCAAGGGTCTTGCACTGGTAGCGCTCGAACGGCCGCAGGATGCTCTTGAGTGTTTCAAGAAGGCACTGGGGATCGATCCGAATTATGCAGAGGCAAAGAAGAACCGCGAGGAGACGACCGGCAAACAGCAGACAATCCATATTGTCGGGACGGTAACCCCCGAGCCAACCATCAGCCGGATCGGGACGTTCTATACCACGGCAACTCCCGTGCAGGAACCGGTCCTCGTGACAACTGCCGGTGAAACACCGGCACCGGATGAGACGGTGATGCCCGACGGGACAAGTGCGGTGCCCAAACGGACAACCTATTCCCCGCTCTCGCCCCTCACGATCCTAGCCGCGCTTGTGGCTGCCGGATGTGCGGCAGTCTGCCTGATCCGGAAATAACCGGACATTTTTTTTATGAATATTGTTTCATTACGTGACTGTACACCTGCACAGCCCTTGTAAGCGATTCGATTTGCACGCGTTCATCAACCGCGTGCAGCAGCGGAAGTTCCCCGGGACCGTACTCAAGCACCGAGAAACCCGCAGAGCGCAGGTGCCGGGCATCGCTTGCCGCCCACTGAACTATCGGGAAGACGCTGCCCCCGCAGACATCCTCGATTGCGGCACAGGTGCGGTGAACAATCGTGCTGTCCGGGCTGGTGAAGGAGGGATCGTGCGTCTCCTCTTTTGTGATGGTGCCGTTGGTTGCGTGGGCGGCAATGTCGGAAAGTAACGCGGGGATCTCCACACCCCACGGGATCCGGAACTCGACTTCCAGGCTGCAGTGCTGTGCCACGACATTGGACTTCTCCCCGCCCCGGATCGTGCCGGGATTGAAGGTGAGCCGTTTCAGGATAGTCTCAGCAGTATCAAGGGTAAATTCCCGTGACAGGACCCCGGAGGACTGGTGGATGATCTCCATGAGGGGGGGATCGACCGGGTGCTCCTCGTTATAGAGGCTTTGAACATAGTCAAGGAACTGCATCGCTTCCATGATGGCGCTCGTGCCGACTGCCGGGTACAGGGATCCGTGGCCGGGCTGGCCGGAGAAATCCAGGCTGATGCGCACGAGCCCTTTCTGACCGATGGACGGGTGCCGGGCGGGTGTTGGTTCGGCAATGATGCAGTCGCAGGGAGATATGGCCCCTTCATCCAGGATCCGGCGGATCCCCATCTCGCTCCCCGTCTCCTCGTCACAGACAAAGACCAGGTTCGCGGGGAGCTCGGAACCGGTGTCCACGAAGATCTCGCAGGAAGAGAGGATGGCAGCACACCCGCCTTTCATATCCGTCGAACCGCGCCCGTACACGTACTGGTCGTCAATGATTCCCGAGAACGGGGGTTTCTTCCACCCGGAATCAAGTGCCGGGACCACATCGACATGCCCGCAGAGCATAAGATCTTTTGCCGGCCCGGTGGTGAGGAGGTTATCCTGGCCATCAGAAGTCCCGATGACCCGTGACTTCACACCGATACCTTCCAGGAACGACCGGATGTACTCGATACAATCGGTTGTTTTACTGGGCGGGTTCTCGGTCTTGATCTTCACAAGGTCTGAACAGATCCGGCTGACGTGCATGGGGGGTGTCCTGTTCTCCTGCTTATGCCTGGGCGCAGTAGGCCTTAAAGAGCGTTCCAAGCGAGGCGTCTTCGTAGATGCTCTTCAGGAACTCGGTATTGAAGAACTCATCGATGACCGCTACAAAGAATCCCGGCTTCAGGGGTTCTTTGCTGTCCGGGTCGAGCTGGATCCGGAAGCTCCGGTAACTGGCCTCATCTTCGGTATCGTAGATCATCTGCCAGAGCGAGGGAAGAGCAGCGAACTTCTCCGGCCGGGTATCCCGCAGCCAGTTGATAAACCCGGGGAACTTTGCCCGGTCGCCTTTCTTCTCTTCGTCGATTCTCCAGCGGAGATATTCCCCGGCCATGATATTTTTCGGGGACGTGATATTGTAGGCATAGATTCCTGCCGTATAGTCGATATGGGCGATGGTATCGATGAAATAGAAGTACAGTACTTTGTTAAAACCGCTGGTGTCCTGCAGGATCAGCGTCTTCTCGTACAGGTAATCGAGCACGCGGAGGTAGTCGTTCTCTTCAGTCATAGCCGGTAGGTTCGATGCGGGATTGTAAATATATTGCCGTTTGGGAAGCATCGATGACCATGACAAGCCCACAACCGCGCGCTGTGAAGGCGGCAGATCCCTTGGCGCCAGAAATCCCGCCCGCTGCCGGTGAGCGCTCTGGTCGCGGGTTAAAGATCCGCACCCGTAATCGTCATTTCCCTTCCCCCGCTGCCGGTTCAGTACCCGGAAGAACCGGAACCGGGTACCTGCGGGCCAATGATGAGATCGGAGCAGGCTGCCGGGATATCTGGCGGGGTGATGAACCCATGGGTTTTTTTGGGTACGACTGGTGGCATCCAAATTGTTCACTCACTTGCCCCTTTCCGGACAGGATCCCTCCGGTCCGGGCGGACTTAATTATTTCCGGTTTTTTGTGGTTGTCCACAGATCGCACGATCCCCATCGAACCTGCTCCACCTTTTTTTTTAGAAAAAGATCCGGCAAACCTTGTCGGGATGTAGAGGACGGGACACGAAAAACCGGAACGGGCGGGAAAAAATCCGAAAAAAAGTTTACCGGATTTTTTTATGCAGAAAAATCCGGTTTTTTTGTATGACAAAAATTTTGGTCGCCCGGGTTTATCGTCTCCCCTGCAAAGCCCGACAACGGATGCCATGGAGAACCCTCTGGTTTTGGGAGCGGGCTGATGTTTA
>JBFYKS010000083.1:0-6627 GCA_041305785.1 Methanoregula sp.
AAGTCGGTTGCCGCGGCATCGGGCATCAAGGTGACCGCCCCGAACCTGGAAGGGGTCATTGCCGGCTCTCCGTTCTTTGTCATCCGCGGGAACCGCGACGAGATTGAAGAGCGGATCAAGAAGGAGATGACCGAGATCCACGTGAACCTGGCAGAAGAGGGCATCGTGATCAAGGCCGACACCATCGGAGCCCTTGAGGCTCTCTGCAAGGAACTTGAGGGAAAAGAGATCGGGGTGATGCGGGCAGAAGTGGGCCCGGTGAGCCGGCTCGATCTGGTCGAGACCGAGACAATTAAGAACCCGCAGTTCCGGGTGCTCCTCTCCTTCAACACCGCAATCCTGCCGGATGCAGGCGAGATCCTGAGAAATCCACTCTACAAACAGGTGAAGGTCTTTGAAGGGCGGGTCATCTACCAGCTCATCGACCAGTATCTTGAGTGGCGCGACGAGCAGAAACGCCTGCAGGAGAAGCAGCGGTTCGAGCACGTGGTGATGCCGGCCAAGATCCGGCTGCTGCCGGACTGCGTCTTCCGCCAGAGCAACCCGGCTGTCGTCGGGGTACGGGTGCTGGGAGGTAAACTTCGCAGCGATGTGAACCTGATCCACCTGGACGGGAAGAAGGTCGGGCACTTAAAGACCATGCAGCTCCGGCAGGAGACGATCCGGGAGGCTGATGTCGGGCTTGAGTTGGCGATCTCTATCGAGGGCGCAACAGTCGGGCGGCAGGTGAGCGTGGGGGATGACCTGTTCGTGGACGTTCCCGAGCGCCACGTGAAGGTGCTCGAGCGCGAGATGATAAAGACGCTCAATAGCACCACGCAGGAGATCCTTGAGGAGTACACGACGATGCGGCGGAAAGCCGATCCCTTCTGGGGCAAGTGACCGGGTGCTGCACGCACGCGGACGCGAGGATTTAAGAGCGTACCGGTATAATAAAATGGGTACTTCTCATGTGTAGGCGTATCTGCCGGCAGCCGGAGACGTGAAGGGAGATTCCGATACGGGGATTTCCTGGATAATTAAAATAATACGGAGCAACCAGCATGGTCGAGTTTAAAGTTGTTGTATCAGACCCCAAGACCGGTCGCGCTTACAATGTTGACGCCAGTGGCGGTGCAGCAGGGGCGATCGTGGGCAAGAGTATCGGAGACGAAGTTGACGCAGGGAGCCTCGGGCTTTCCGGCTACAAGATCAGGATTACCGGGGCATCTGACCGGACCGGGACTACCGCAAAGAAGGGCATCCCCGGTGCAGGCAGGAGAAAACTTCTCCTTGCAGGCGGGATCGGGTTCAACCCGGTCATGGACGGCGAACGCCGGAGAAAGACCGTCCGCGCAAGCGAGATCACCCAGGACTTTGTGCAGATCAATGCACTGGTGACGGCCTACGGCGAGAAGACGCTTGATGAGCTCTTCCCGAAGGTCGAGGGTGAGAAGAAGGAAGTCAAGAAGAAGACCCGGTAATATCAATCCGATACTTTTTTTTATTCGTTAATTGCCCGGTTTTTGGCGCTTTCGGGCGGCAATTCGGGAAAAAAGAAAAAGATCAGAGTGCGTAGTCAACCCTGACTTCGCCGTTTGGTGAGGTATTCTTTTCGAACTTGAGGACTTTGCCATCCTTCCATATCTCGACTGTCAGTTCGTGGGGTTTTGTGGAGCTGTCGGTCTTCCTGAACATGGCAGAGACGGTCCCGTTCGCATTCTCGATCTCGTAAACGCGATCGCCCGAATCCCGGGCATCCATCATCTCTCCTTCCATCCCGTACTGTCCCGAGAAACTGCCAAGGTAACTCACCTTGACAAATACTCCCTGCGCCGGCACGGTAACGGTAGGCAGCTCCTTGATGGCTGACGGATCGATGGTCCCGCTGACCACCGTTGAAGATCCGCTGCCCGCGCCAGTTGTTCCCGAAGGGCTTCCTGCTTCGGGAGTTCCGGCCGTGCCTCCGCTGCCTAAAAAGAAAAATACGGCAATCCCAATGACCGCAATCACACCGACAACTGCCGCAATAATTACCCAGGGTTGATCCCATGGATCGTTTCTTCTTCGTCCGTGTCTCATCTAATCCTCCTTGAGTTTGTCACTGATAAATAATGAAATAATAAACCAAAAATACTTTCTGCCTGTTTTTGCATTCTGCACCATGAAATGTGCTGGTGACAAAGAGCTCTTGCGCAAGCACGGCACTTATGATTTTCGGAGGGACTGGGTGAGACCGGCTTGCAGGTCTTCGAAGGGGACCTGCTCTTTTTTTGCCAGAAGGACCAGCGCTGCCGGGGGCAGGAGGTTTCCGTCAAACCGGACCCGGATTATCCGGTTCATCTCTGCCACGACCTCGGTCTCCTCCTGGTTCTTTTTCCGGGCTATACGGGCGATAAGTTCTGCGGAGGGATCGTGCTGCTCGAAGACGGCAGACGTGGGTTTGAAGCCGATGGGAATGGTAATTTCAGCTATGTCGAACAGGGGGGAAAAAACCCCGTTCTCCTGCCGTATGAGCCGCTCCTCTTCAGCCCGGCGCAGCAGGAGATTTGCCTGCTCGGTGCTCATCCATTTCCGGTCGAGCGCGTAATAATAGACCAGCTCGTTCTTGCGCATCCCGGTCTTCCGGGTATGCCTGAACGGTGCGGCAACCGTGATCCGGAACGTCACTTTCCGGCACCCAGCAGGATATTTTTCATATCAAGCGCATCGAGACCGTCCCCCCGGCCTTCCTTTGCGATATCGATATCCGTCCGCGAGACCTGGTCGCTGAGACGCAGGTAGAAGATGTCATTGGCAATCGGAACCCTTCCCCCACCCCGGAGGGCAAGGGCAAGAACCGAGACCCTGAAGTCGACCGCTTCCGTGATGACACCGGGGCGCAGGAGATCTGGAGTGATCTCCCCGAATGTGGCGCGATCGTGCGCAATTTCCACCCGGGTCTTTACCTTGACCAGCTCCTTTCCGGTCGTCTTGGTCGATTCCTCGTTATCCAGGCCCGCAATATACTTTAAGGTCTCGTTGAACGGCATGCCCATCGCAAACGAGAGATCCACTCGCTGGGGAAACCGATAATAGATCTTTCGCATAGATCTGCATTTGCAGTTCTTTGATGAAAAAAGATTGCTGGGAATAAGATTATTCGAGTAAGAGCGCGTTGATGATGCCGTCCTGGCCGGGACGGCTGGTGATCTTTGCGTGCCCGAGTTCGGTCTTGATGACGGCTCCCTTGGTGAGCAGATTCCGGCGGACAAAGTTCGGGTTTGCGGCGTTCTTCTCAACGGTTTCAATCCTGACCTTCTTCGTCTCGCCGCTTGCGGGGTTGGTCACGTTGGCGTAGCTGGCGCGGAGCGCACGGATCTTCTCGTTACCGCCGGTTGTGCGGATGATCCGGATCCTGTCTTCACCAATATGGGTATCTGCGGGTGCAAGACCGATCTCTGTTCTGCGCTTCATTGCTGCCGGGCGGCGCCTGCCACCGGTCACTTTTCGTACGGATTCTCCCTGCCACTGCATGGTTTCACTCTCACCAGATATTCTGCGGAACCAGTGTCCCGAAGATGGTGCTCTATATATTGACTTCTGCGTTATTTATAGTACTACCCGTTCTTTGGGAAAAAAAAGAATTTTTATGCAAGGATTGCGTCGAGCAGCGCCGCAACCCCGTCACCGGTTTTGAGGTTTGTCCGGAAGACCGGCATGCCCGGATTATAGCGTGCTATGTCCTTTTGCATGCGATCAAGATCGGATCCTACGAGCGGTGCAAGGTCAACCTTGTTGATGACCCCGATAGTACAGTCCCGGAACATCATCGGGTGCTTGTTGACCACATCGTCACCCTCGGTGGAACTGACAACCACGATCCGTTTTTCTGCACCGAGCCGGAAATCGGTGGGGCAGACCATGTTCCCGACATTCTCGATGAAGAGGACATCGATCTCGTCGAGCGGGAGGTGATCAATTGCGTGTTCCACCAGCCGGGCGTCAAGGTGACATTCTTTCCCGGTATTCGCGTTGAACGCGGGAATGCCCGTGGCAACAATCCGCCGGAAGTCGTCGTCCCCGTACACATCACCGGCAATTGCGCCGGCTCTGAGCCCTTTTTGTACAAGGAGCGGGACGAGCCGCTCGATGAGTGCAGTCTTACCCGAACCGATTGCTCCGAGCAGGTCGAAGGCCCGTACGCCGTGCGCTTTCAGGTGCTTCGCGTTCCCGTCAGCAAGAGTGTTGTTGACGTCGTAGATATCCTTCTCCAGCCGGACGTCGATGTGATGCATGCTCAGAAGGTAGGAGCGTACACTGTTTATACCTTGACCCACAAACGATCCTGCAATGGCAGAAGGCGAGTGCATACTGTATCCCTGCTACTTCAATGCAGCATATACCCGGGCTGAGGGGCGGAAGGTCCCGCGCAGCATCAGCACGAAGGGGCCGGTGCTCACGGATCTTGAGCGCGCCTTAAAAAAGGCCGGTGTTGCCTTCCGGGTTGAAGAACATCATCACCCGGCCCACTGGGCACGCCGCGAAGGTCGCGTGGTTGCCGAATGGAACGGGAGTAAATCGGGTCTTCTGAAGAAGGTAGCCCAGAAACTGGAAGTGCGGCGGTGAGCGGCATGTACGACCTGCACACCCACTCCATCCTTTCCGACGGGGAACTGCTCCCCACCGAACTGATCCGGCGGATGGCAGTCGCCGGGTATACCACGGTTGGCATCACCGACCACGTGGATCTCTCCAATGCAGGATCCATCGTCTCATCCCTGAGGCTCGTCCGGGAATCGGCAGAGTTGTACGGGGTCCGGCTCCTCTGCGGAGTCGAGATCACCCATGTCCCGCCAACCCAGATTGAGAGCGTGGCAAAAATGGTAAAATCCCAGGGCGCAGATATCGTGGTCGTCCATGGCGAGACTACGGTCGAGCCGGTAGCAGAAGGAACGAACCATGCGGCCTGTTCCTGCAAGTACGTGAACGTGCTCGCCCACCCGGGGCTTGTCACGCTTGCTGATGCAAGGCTCGCTGCAGAGAACGGGATTGCCCTGGAGATCACCTCCCGCGGCGGGCACAACCGCACCAACGGCCATGTTGCCCGCATTGCCCGGGAAGCCGGTTGTCAGCTTGTTGTCGATTCCGACGCGCACGCACCTCACGATATTCCGGACAAACGCGCGAAATTCTTCGTGGCCAAAGGGGCCGGATTGACCGATGCGGAGTGTAAAGAGGTTCTATCTTTAAATATCGACCGCTTCCTCAGTGCATAAAAATTCTATTTATACTTTCACGCAACGTTTAAATACCGAAACCGCACACATATATAGATTACTAAAAAATTTTAGTACCATCATTGTATACCCGAGGTTATGTGTGAAAGTTGTTGGTCGAGCGATGAGCACCGTTGGCGACCGGATGCTCATCATCCAGTGCGATGCCGCCCAGCTTCCTGCATTGTACAGCGAGGTTACTGACCGGAGGATGAAACCGGTCGGGAAGATACTTGACCTCTTTGGAAATGTGAAAGCGCCCTATGCCGCTGTCCTCTGCCGGGAAAAATGCACTGTCCAGCCCAACGAGAAACTCTTTGCCAGAGGATAAATCAAGACGTGCGGGATACAAAATGAAAAAAACCATCAGGTGATTGTGGATGCAGGAAGTAGAGAGATTAAAGGTCCTCCAGTCCGAGCGGGAAGCGCTCAAGACCCGGACAAAACAAAAAGAGCAGGAAAAGAAAGCCGAGAACCACACCGAGACGGTCTGTCCCGAATGTGGCGGCCGGCAACTTGTCCACGACTACGAGCGGGCAGAACTGGTCTGCCAGAGCTGCGGGCTTGTCATCGATGACGATTTCATCGACCGCGGCCCCGAATGGCGTGCATTCGACCACGACCAGCGGATGAAGCGGTCAAGAGTCGGCGCCCCGATGACGTTCACGATCCACGACAAGGGTCTCTCGACCATGATCGACTGGCGTAACCGGGACTCATACGGCAGGGCAATCTCTTCAAAGAACCGGGCCCAGCTCTACCGTCTCCGCAAATGGCAGCGCCGGATCCGTGTCAGCAACGCGACCGAGAGGAACCTTGCGTTCGCACTCTCGGAACTGGACCGGATGGCCTCGGCACTGGGTCTCCCGCGGAACGTGCGTGAGACCGCTGCCGTGGTATACCGTGACGCGGTTGACAAGAACCTCATCCGCGGCCGGAGTATCGAAGGTGTTGCCGCAGCAGCGCTCTATGCAGCCTGCCGCCAGTGCAGCGTGCCCCGGACGCTCGATGAGATCGCAGAAGTGTCCCGGGTTTCCCGTAAGGAGATCGGCAGGACCTACCGGTTCATCTCCCGCGAACTGGGTTTGAAGCTTCTCCCGACTTCGCCCATCGATTACGTGCCCCGGTTCTGCTCGGGTCTCACCCTCAAGGGGGAGGTCCAGAGCCGTGCGGTCGAGATCCTCCGGCAGGCCGGCGAACGCGAACTGACGAGCGGACGGGGACCGACCGGGGTTGCGGCAGCGGCCATCTACATCTCCTCCATTCTCGGAGGCGAGCGTCGTACCCAGCGGGAAGTGGCAGAAGTGGCCGGCGTCACGGAAGTAACCATCCGGAACCGGTACAAGGAACTGGCAGAGAAGCTCGATATCGAAATTATTCTCTAAAACCC
>JBFYKS010000084.1:0-3630 GCA_041305785.1 Methanoregula sp.
AGAGAAGATCCGCGTCATCTACGCCCACCCCCAGACCCACGAGCAGTGCAGCGAGGCGGTCGAACGCTGGGGCGTCCCAATCATCCACACGAGCAGCAATGCTTCGAGCGCCCGCGAGGCCAAAAAGACCCCCAATGCCGGGGCCATCCTCTCGGCATCGGCAGCAGCGCTCTACCGGATCCCGATCATCGTCCCCGCAACCGAGAACAATCCCGAGAACACCACCCGGTTCGTCCGGATCTCACGGGAGCCCGGACAGGAGAGCCACCCGGAGAAGTGCAGCATCCTGATTGACCCGAGCACCGACCGGCCCGGGCTTCTGCATGACCTGCTCCAGGCCTTTGCAAAGCGGAAGATCAACCTGACCCGGATCGAGTCCCGGCCGTCCCGGCGCGGGATCGGGAACTATGTCTTCTTCCTCGACTATGCCTGGTCGCCCGCGACAACGGACGCGATCGCGGAACTCCGCGGGATGACCAATGTAAGGGAACTGGGCTGTTACCGGAAGATCGAGGTTCCCCCATGAACATCACGCTTGAAAAGACTGCTGCCGTCAGCCTCACGTTTACGGCACCCCCCTCCAAGAGTTACACGCACCGTGCCCTCATTGCCGGGGCGCTTGCTGGCGGGAAGACCACCCTCTTCCGCCCGCTTGAATCGGAAGATACGCGGCTGACTGCCCGGGCCCTCCGGGCCCTGGGGGTCTCCATCGAGGAGCAGACCGGAAGGACCATCATTACCGGCTGCGATGGCGATCTGCTGACAAAAGGGCCGGTCACGCTCGACCTCGACAACTCCGGCACCAGCCTCCGGCTCCTCGCAAGCCTCGCGCTTCTCGCCCGCCACCCGGTCATCCTCACCGGCAGTGCACGGATGCAGGAACGGCCCATCGGCCCGCTTGCCGAGGCACTCCCCGCAATTGGCGGGACCGTCACCTTCCAAAAAACCCCCGGCTTTCCGCCGCTTGAGGTGAGCGGAAAACTTGCCGGGGGAACCGTGGCCATTGACGGTTCCATGAGCAGCCAGTTCATCTCCTCCCTCCTGATGGCGGCTCCCTGTGCGCCATCGGGCGTGGAGATCGTTATCCCGGCCCGGCCCGCATCGGCCTCCTATCTCGACATCACGCTCGACGTCATGCAGGCATTCGGGGCAAACGTGATCCGGGATGGCTACGAACGGTTCCGGGTAAGCCCGAAGGACCGGTACAAAGGCCGGCGCTACACCATCGAGGGCGACTACTCGTCGGCTTCCTATTTCTTTGCCATCGCGGCAGTCTGCGGGGGGACGGTGACGGTGAAGAACCTCTCGCCAAAATCGGTGCAGGGGGACCGGAGGTTCCCTGAAGCACTTGCAGCAATGGGATGCAAGGTCACGTACGGCAAGGACGCTGTCACGGTTGCAAGGACCGGTGAACTCCGGGGCATCACGTTTGACATGTCAGCGTCGCCTGACACCGTCCAGACCCTTGCGGTTGTCGCCGCAATGGCAACGGGCCCCACCACCATCACGGGGATCAGTCATTTAAAGTTCAAGGAGAGCGACCGTATCACCGGGACAGCCGAACGGCTCCGGGCGCTGGGCGCGGGGGTGGACGAGGACGATGACTCGCTCACCATCCACCCTGCGCCCCTCCATGGCGGCACCATCGATCCGGCAAACGACCACCGGACCGCGATGAGTTTTGCCGTGCTCGGCCTTGGTATCGGGGGGATCACCATAACGGACAGCGACTGCGTAAACAAATCGTTCCCGGGTTTCTGGGGGATATTACGGGACGCGGGAGTACTGAAATGAGACGGATCGTCCTCTGCGGCTTCCGGGGCACGGGCAAGACCGACGTGGGGAGGAACGTTGCCGGACGGCTCGGCCTCCCGTTCCTCGACACCGATGCGCTCATCGAGGAGAAGACCGGCCGGTCGATCCCGGACATCTTCCACGAAGACGGGGAGGAGCGGTTCCGGGCAGTCGAGCGGGAGGTGATCGCCGGCCTCCCCGCAGCGGACACGGTCATCAGCACGGGCGGCGGCGTGGTCACCGACCCGGCCAACATGGAGCACCTGCGCAAGGACAGCACGGTCTTTGTCCTCCACGCGGACATCGACACTATCGAGGAGCGGCTCAGCCGGAAACCCCGGCCGCCGCTCACGGGCCTCCCCCTGAGAGAAGAGATAGCCCAGGTGCTGGAACGGCGCCGGGTGAACTACCAGGCGGCCGCGGACTTCTGCATCGACACCACGGAGACCACCCCGCAGGCCGCAGCCTCGCAGGTCATCAATGTTCTCCAGAACGGCGTCATGGACCGCACGAAACGGGAGCCCTGCATGAACTTCTTCAGGTCGGGCCGGCTCCCCCCGCGCTGCAAAGAGCGGCTGGAACAGATCCTTGCCGATTCACCAGAAGACCCGCTCACCCGGATCCTTGGCGTTGCCGGCTACCCGTGTGCCCACAGCAAGGGCCCGTACCTCTTCAATGCCCTCTTCGAACGCTACGGCCTTGACTACCATTACACGTGGTTCGAGGACCCCGAGCTTGACGAGATCCTGCAGGTCGCCCGTCACCTTGATGCAAAAGGGCTCTCGGTCACCATCCCGTTCAAGAAGGATATCATCCCGCTCATTGACGAGATTGACGAGCACGCGGCGCGGCAGATCGGTGCGGTGAACACGGTCATCTTCTCGTGCGGAACTGCCCGGGGCTACAACACGGACTGGATTGGCGTCCGGAAACCGCTCGTGGACAAGAAGGGTTCGCGGGCAGTCCTCATCGGCGCCGGGGGCGCGGCAGCCGGTGCAGCCTTTGCGCTCGTTGACCTTGACATGGAGGTGACGATCCTGAACCGGACCCCGGAGAAAGCCCGGGCAATGGCAGAACATTTCGGCTGCAAATGGGGGGACATTTCCGACTTTGAAACCATCCATCCGGATGTGGTGGTGAACTCAACGCCGCTTGGCATGAGACCGGAGGACCGCCTCCCCGTAAGCGAGGAGCTGCTCAGTAAGGAGATGACCGTCTTTGACCTGGTCTACACCCCGCCCATAACGCCGCTCATTGAGGCGGCGCAAAAGAAGGGCTGCACGACCATCACCGGCACCGAGATGTTTATCGGGCAGGCAAAGGAACAGTTCTACCTGTTCTTCGGCATCGATGTGCCCGAAGCAACCATCCGGGAGCTGATACCATGAACACGTTTGGGAAAAATTTCAGGGTTACCACGTTTGGCGAGAGCCATGGCAAAGCGCTCGGGTGCGTCATCGACGGCTGCCCGCCCAGGATCCCGCTTACGGAAGCCGACATCCAGCCGCTCCTTGACCGGCGGCGGCCGGGTACCTCCCCCCTCACCTCGCCACGGGGTGAGGGCGACCGGGTCGAGATCCTCTCGGGAGTCTTTGAGGGAATGACGACGGGGACGCCGATTGCGATGATCGTCAAAAACGAGAACGTAAAGTCCGGCGATTACGATGCACTCCGCGAGGTCTTCCGGCCCGGCCATGCGGACTACACGTATCACGCGAAGTACGGGATCCGCGACCACCGGGGCGGGGGCAGGAGCTCAGGGCGCGAGACCATCGGCCGGGTGGCTGCGGGAGCACTGGCGATGAAGATCCTCAGGGAGCGATCGATCGCGGTCAC
>JBFYKS010000085.1:0-7808 GCA_041305785.1 Methanoregula sp.
CGATGGTGAGCCAGTACTCCCGGTTCCAGCAGAAGTTTGTCGAGCAATACGCAAAGGATCTCCTGAATGGATCCCACGCCTCCTTCGAGTACGACTACCATGGCCGGCTCTTTGACTGGGGCGAGAAGCTGTCTGTTGACGGGGAGGCGGTACATATTGATCAGATCGCCTATATTGTTGAGAAGATCCGGTCATCCCCCAATACCCGGCGGGCCATTGCCATTACGTGGAACCCGGTCATTGACGAGAAACTTAACGACTGCCCCTGCCTCCAGCTCGTCCAGTGTGTCCTGCGGGAGGGAAAACTGCACATGAAAGTCATCTTCCGTTCCAACGACATGCTCACCGCTGCCGGAGCGAATATGTATGCCCTGGTGCAGCTCCAGAAATCCATTGCGGATCAACTGGGCGTATCCTGTGGCACCTACACCCACATCTCGCTCGTACCCCACATCTATTATATCCGGGACATCCACGATATCGAACCCTACTGCGGGAAGGGAAAACTCATCCAGCCGGTGAAGGAAGTGTGCCGGGCATGCCAGCGGTGCGAACGGGGAAAAATGGTCTGATCTGCCCATCCAGTCCGTCACATTAATTAAGCAACAACAGCAAAAAGTAAGAGGCACAGCAGCCCGGTAGTGTAGCGGTCAATCATGGGGGACTCTGGATCCCCCGACAGCAGTTCGAATCTGCTCCGGGCTATTTTCTTTTTCGCACAACATCTCTGACACGGCAGGATATCCCATACCGTTTGCTCAATCCTACGCTATCAGTGCCGGCAGGATGCAGCAGAACAATACGGAACCAAAAGTCCCGGATCCCCCGATACTCATTGCAGGAATACCAAGATCGCGAATCTTCCCCAGCTGCGCGAGGTTCCCCCCGACAAGGACACCAAAGATCCCGCTGACCATCGCAGTAACCGATGCAGCAAGACCGACACTGCCCCCAAACACGAGCCCGATGAGAAGCGCCGTGAGTGCGGGAATAAGGAGCGGTACCTGAATGCCCACCCCGGGAAGAGCGCGGGTGGAGGTATAGGTGATGAGGGAAACTCCCAGAGTCCCGATCGCAAGGGGCACCAGAAGCGACGTGGTAACGAGCGGATATGCTGCATACAGGACATACAGGGAAATACAAAGAGGGATGACCGCCCCGCCAAGATTTATTGATATTACCGTGTCCCAGACATCTTCCCGTGGCCACGCGGCGTAAGGATCGCTCATCGACATCTCCCCGTGGTTCATCCGGACCATATCGCGCTTTATCGTATAGACGGGGATGTTCACCGTGCTCCCCAGCAGGATGAGGAGAACAACTGCAAGAGCGGAGAGCCACGAGAACCCGAGACGGGTGAACGCAGCGCCGATAAGCCCAAGGAACGCGAGCGGGATGAGCACGATGATGACTACAATGAAGATAAGGATCGCAAGGACTGAAAGTGCACCTACCGACTGGAACCTGATACCATTTGTCATGCAGTCGTCACCTCACGGTTTCCGGCAGACGATTGCTGCATGATCGTGGTGGTAGGGCTCAAGCCACACACTTTCCAGTATCACTAATCCGGCAGTGGAAAGAAGATCGAGCGTGTCCTGGAATACTACCGCGGGCTCTTTCCTTACATCCACGCTCCGGGTCTTGAGCATCAGGATAAGAGCGCCACCCTTTTTCAGGAACACGCTGTTCCGGACAGCAATAGCAGCCTGGTCCGGCTGCGCGACATCCTGGTAGAGCAGATCAACTGATTCAACCAGTGGGGCATACTGCTCGGGGCGTGTCGCGTCAGCCATTATTGGCACGATATTTTCTCTCCTGCGGGCAACCTCCAGCAGATCCTGCATAGGACGGGGGGCAAACTCAACCGCATAGACGGTTTCCGTGTAATCCGCAACATGCGAGACGGTCGTACCGTTCGCTGCACCGAGGTACAATACCCTCATAGAGGAGGAAAGGTCAATCCCGGTTCCGACATGAAATAATGCGGAAAGTTTGCTCCGGAACGGGTCCCAGACCCGGGCGCCACCGAGCATCCGTTCATTGTACACCCCGCCCTCGCCCGGAGATACCAGCACTTCCCCGATCCACTTCATGATTTTTCCTCCATTCCTGCTGCATCGATCTTTGCCTGTGCCCGTTCGATGAAACCGGGGTCCGCAACACCGCGATACTGGTCGAGCCGGGCAGCGATTGCCAGCTTGCCGGCAAGAACCCGGGATACCCGGCCCCTGACGGCTCTTGGAGCATTATGAACCCTGCGGTGCTGGAAGATGATCCCGTGCTTCGGGGAGGGCGTGTGGGTCCGGATATGGGCGAACAGTGCGGTTTTTGCCCCCAGCACCTGGATTGCGCTTGCCGGAAGGCGGGATAATTGCGAAAGACCCCCCGCCTGCGCCATGAGCCGGGCGGCGACAAGACCCCCGATAAGGGCGCTTGTGTTCGGGAGGACCCGGTTTGCCCGCGATGAAACTTCTTTGGCAAGATCCGTACGGGCGGCGGAGAGGGCTTCGATCTGCCCGGCAACATTCCCGAGCGCCCCCCGGCTCTTCTCCCGGATCTTCCGGACCATCAGGTGGGACGGGGTGCGCCGGTACTTGCGGGAGAACGTTGGCTGCCGGATCTGGTACCACTCCATGACCCGTTCCGAGAGGAGGTTGATGACCGTGTCCATCTCGTCAAGCGTCCTGACCATGTGGAGCAGTTCGGTATCCTTTCCTGCATACTGTTCCCTTACATCCCGCTCTGCGGCGGCAAAACAGACCTCCCGGAGTTTCGCGAGGTATTCCGCACGGTCATGGCAGACACCGCAGGAGACTGCCAGCTCCCAGTTCAGCGGCACAAACGAGTCCATATTGGTGCGAATGATACGTACCCGTCCCGCAATCTCGCGTGCATCACCCAAAAACGGGGTGCACGATCCCGCTTCCACATCCCCGAACCAGTACCCCGGCATACAGGACAACTTAGGGGAGTATACCCGTATAAAACCATAGATCGCAGGCTCGTTTCCGTGCTATATCAGAAGAGAATTCCAAAGGAGTACAGCATAACCGGAATCATAATGGATCCCATGCAATAAACTGCCGGCAGGTTTATGATATGCGGGACGAGTCCGGTCGCGGTAGCAAGAATGAGGATGAGGAGACCAAAGGGCCCGGTGAGGATTATGCAGAGGATGACAACAAACGCAATAACGCCCCGGTTCAGCAGGGCGCTGTCGATACCATTGAGGAGCGGGGCATATCGCCCAAGGGAAATCGTGATGAGGTATGCCGCACACGCGGCAAGCACACCCACCACCATCAGGGCACTCATGGACTGCGGGGGGAGCTCGGCAAGGGCTGCCATGACCCCGTTCCGCATCCGGGATAAGGCAAAGAGGGCAGCAAGACCGATGAACGCATTTGCCGTATTGGCAGCATTGGTTGCAAGGATATAGCCCCGCCGGTCTTTCTCATAGCCGATAACCGAAGCAAGCACCGCGTTGGCAGATGCCGTCGAAAGACCGGGCAGCCAGCCAACGGCAATCCCCGCGGCGGTACCGATCACGGAGCATTTCACCACCTTGCGGTCTTCAAGCGTGATGCCCTCGTACCGCTGCATTGGGATCTTTCCTCGTGCAGCAGTCAGCAGGATGGATATACCAAACAGCCCGGACAGGAGGGGCATAAGGATAGCACTTCCACCCCCCACCGTGTGCCAGCTCAAGTACGAGTAATGGAGAGCAAACGTCCCAAGCAGCCCGGACACGCCAAAGACCCCGAGTGCCCAGCCGGGTGCATCGCTGGTGACGACCATATATCCCACGACAGCGATGAGCAGGATGCCGATCCACCAGTCAAAATACGGCTGGAGTCCGGGGAGCAGGAGAAAACATACAACCGAGACCGGTACCGCAAGGATGATGGCCCCTGCGCTGCCAAGAGCAGCGATCCGCACCGCCTCCTCACCCTTCCCTTCAAGGCAGAGCGCATGGGCGGGCAGGACGGCAAGGCTCGTATCGGCATCGGGAATGCCAAGGAAGGTGCTCGGGACGGCATCCACAAACGTGTGGGTGATGAGCGCGGCAAACATGGCGCCGGCAAGCGCCAGCGGGCCGAGAAGCGAGAGGAGCACGGCCTGAAGCCCAAGAAGAATGCCGGCAAGAGTGTTGGCGTGCACGCCGGGAATCAGACCGCTGATCGTGCCGAGCACGACACCGATGCACACCCCCAGCAGGATCTCCAGCATACATTAAAATATGAAAGTGTGAATATAAACCCGTCGAAATGCATATCCTCATATCGTGGCGGGGCAATTTATCCCTGAAATGAAGATCGCAGTCACCCGCCTTGCCGGCAAGGAGAAGAGCGATGCGGCACGCTGTGAGAAACTCGGGCATTCCTGTTACAGCGTCCACCCGCTCCGATCCGACCCTCACCCGGAGGTCATCGGGGATTTCGTCAAAGCTGCCCTTGCAGGGGAATTCGACTGCCTGTTCTTCACCAGCGCCCTCCCGGCGAAGATCATCGCCCCTCTCCTTACCAACCCTCCCCGCGTGATTGCGATTGGCCCCCAGACAGCAAAAGAGCTGGAGCAGGCGGGCATCCATTCGGAGATCCTGCCAGGTTTTTACTCCCGCGATTTTGTGCCCTACCTCGGGGACTGGATCAAAGACAAACGCATTGGAATTCCAAGGGCCGATGTTCCAAACGAGAAACTCATCTCGGCCATCACCGAAGCTGGGGGGATCGCGCGCGAATACCGGTGCTACCGGCTCGAAGCAACCAGCGAGCCCCTCTCTCTTGAAGAGGCCAAAGCGATCCTGTTCACCAGCGCCATGTCTTTCAGCAGGGCAGTCTGGACCCCACGCCCTGACCTGCTGGTGATGGCAATCGGGGAGATCACCGCCGATGCCATGTGTTCAGGCGGACACCCGCCATCGGTGGTTGGCGACGGTTCGCTCGAAGGATCGCTCGCAGCGCTGAACCAGTACCTTGCCGGAAAAGGAGGGTCCATGATATGACGGAAGCTCCTGATAACGAACCGGTCCACCTCTGGAACCGCCCGGGGATAATAGTTGTCGATAAACCCAAAGGACCATCAAGCCACCAGGTTGCGGCATGGGTGGGAAAGATGCTGGGATGCCAGGTGGGACACTCCGGCACCCTCGACCCGCAGGTCTCCGGTGTGCTCCTCATCATGCTCGGGAACGCCGTCCGGCTTGCCCCCCTCCTCCTCCAGCACGACAAGGAATACATCTGCCTCATGCGCCTCCACAAGGATGTCCCAAAGGAGAGCATCCTGAAGATGGCCGAAGAGTTTACCGGCAGGCTTTACCAGCGACCGCCCCGGAAAAGCGCAGTCAAGCGCGCCCTGCGCATCCGCGAGGTCCATGAACTGGAGATCCTCGACACCGATGGCAGGCTGGTCCTCTTCCGGGTCAGGTGCGATGCAGGTACCTACATCCGCTCGCTCTGCCACCACATGGGATTTGCGCTTGGTGCCGGGGGTCACATGCAGGAACTGCGCCGGTCACGGTCTGGCACATTTGACGAGAAGACCATGTACACCCTCCATGACGTGCAGGATGCTGCGGTTGCGGCACGGGACGGGGACCCGGCCCGGCTCGCTTCGATGATCCTCTCGGTCGATGCAGCTGTGCCGGAACTGCCGGCGGTCATCATCCGTGACACCGCAATTGATGCAGTATGTCACGGTGCGAGTCTTGCCGGTGTGGGGATCATCAGCTGTGCGGAGTTTGCGAAGGGCCAGACGGTAGCCGTCCTATCGCAGAAGAACGAGTTCGTCTGCCTTGGGAAGACGTTGGTTCCATCATCGGCATTCAAGCCCGGGGAGACCGGGCTCGTCATCGTCCCGACAACGGTCTTCATGGCACCCGGCACCTATGCAAAGGGCTGGACGAAATCCGACAAGGTGATCGTTCCAAAACCAAAGTCAAAAAAGCGGGAGACGGCGGCGCCATCGAAGAGACCTGAGGGGGGTGCCGGGAGGAGACCGGGGCCGCGACCGTCATGGAACCGGGGGCCCGGACAAAAAGGCGGGGCCCCGAAAAAGAGATACCATTAAAAAAATACTCTGCGTATAGATAGGATACACTTTTTGCTGAGGTAGTCTAGCGGTAGGGCGCAGGCCTGGAAAGCCTGTGGTGCGAAAGTGCCTCGGGGGTTCAATTCCCCCCCTCAGCGTGTCTCTCATTTTGCTGTTTTTCTTGTTTTCAGTTTCCCATTTTTCCATCTGCAATGGGGGGGGTGGTACCCCCTACCCCCCCTGCTCCAAAAGGTAAAGAGGGAGCCTCCCCCCCACCTGCATGGGGGGGGGAGGGGGGTGCCACCCCCCTCCCATATTTCAGTATCCCGGCTTCATACTCATGAATGAGTATGGGGAGGTCCGGGTACGATCAGTCGATAGTTCCACCAGAACACACGCCTGAACCTATGCGAAAAAACCGGTTTTACCCATTATTGAGTTGGGGGGGTGATCCCCCCCTCCCCCCAACTCATTTTTTTCAAAGGGGGGATACCCCCCCTGGCTTCGGATTGCGGCAGGGGCCCTACCCCCCTGCCTTGCCGTAATACAAACCCTCCTTCCCTTGTCCGTTTCGCAGTGTGATTTTGTCTTTTACGTCGGAAATTCCAGAGGGAAAAACCCGGGTGTGCGCGTGGGGACCGTTGCCGTTCTGTAAAAAAAGTGGTGGGGGGGAGGGAGGCCCCCTCCCCAATTTTTTCCGGCCGTGAGTCACCCATTTGAAAAGATTCTTTTTTTGTCAGGTGCGGATGAAAAAATAGTGAGAGTTATTACCCAAATAGTTCGATTGTACATAGTTTGTCAAAATTATGAGACGGAAAAAAACGACACCGGAGGATCTTCATAATAATTGTTTTTTCAATGAAGATTGCATCACCGGTGCACGACAGCATATCGGGGACAATTCTGTAGATCTCATAATCACCGATCCCCCGTATGGGATAAACGGGGATCGTTTACACCACCACTACAACCGGAATGAGTCTCTTGTTGTTGATGGCTATGTAGAGATACCTAAATCAGAATATGAGCAGTTCAGTTTGGACTGGATCAAAGAGGCGGAACGGATATTGAAACCCGGGGGCGCAATTTACATTATTTCCGGATATACCAACCTCTACTACATTCTTCACGCCCTCAAAGAAACGAAACTGAAAGAAATCAACCATATCATCTGGAAATATAGTTTCGGGGTTTTTACCCGGAAGAAATTCGTTTCATCTCATTACCACATCCTGTATTATGAAAAACCCGGGGGATCGCGTACATTCAACGTTGAAGCGAGATTCGGATTGAAAGAAGAATCTGATACGGGACGATCGAAAAATTATTGCGACCGTGAGGATGTCTGGAAAATCCCCCGTCAATACAAACCAGGAAAAATAAAGAATAAAAATGAACTGCCAGATGAATTACTAATAAAAATCCTTCAATACAGCAGCAATGAAGGAGATCGCGTTTGTGATTTCTTCCTTGGTGGCTTCTCCACAGCCCGAGTTGCCATCGGTTTAAACCGGAATATTGTCGGATTTGAAAAATCCCCCTCGATTTTTAACCAAAAAATTGGAGAGATTGAGAAGATTGAGCCGGGACAGCTATTGTCACAATTACGCGTTCCACACATAAACAATCCAGAAAACCAGGGAAAATCATGGTCACGGGAGGATTGTGAAAAACTGATCGCGCGATATGATGAGTTGTCTTATGAGGGAAAGTTGAAAAAAGATATTATGAAGACACTTCAAAAGGAGTTTAAACGTGGATATTGGGCAATCGAT
>JBFYKS010000086.1:0-3788 GCA_041305785.1 Methanoregula sp.
CACTCGTTTCCCGATGCCCACCCGTCCGCATGCCGCTTCCTGCGACCGGACGGCGACCTTCTCCGCTGCACGATCCACCGGGACAGCCCGGCGCAGTGCAAGTTCTACCGCTGTGTGGTGATGAGAATCTCGGATCTGTCTGGCAAACCTGCCGGGACCGTGAGGGGCACCCTCGACCTGCACTCCGATGATCCGGGCTTACGGGCAATCTGGGACAATGAGATCACAAAGAAACGGCCAACGTCCGATGAAGAGGCCGAACCGTGGATTGCAGCATATCTCGCAGAAATGGGGTACCAGGTTCTGTGAATTTTTTACCTAAAAATAAAGAGATCCTGATTACGGGTAAGGGCCCGGTTACTTATCCGGCATCTCTTCAGGATCCGGCACGGACAGATCAACCGGCCCATAGTAAATTCCGGACCCGAGCCACCAGTCCTCGTCGACCTGCTCCACGTACCCGAGTTTTCGTTCCACCCGGTTATTATGCGTTGGGTTGATATAGGTAAATTCGACAAACCCGGTACCGTCAGTGCTCGCGTCCATCAGCTCGCGGATGAAGAGCTTGCCTTCAGCATCCCGCTCTTCAAGACGGTTGACCCCGATCTTTTCCGGGTTCACGGGGTGACCGATTGTCAGACCACTGTAATCGTACGCGTAGATGTAAAGATCGCCCCTGAAGAACGATCCTTTGGGATTGGAGAACTCAGCAAGGGCTTTTTCCCTGCCATTGGCTTTTGCATAGGCCGTGGCTTCCTGAACGAAGGCGACCATCTCTTCCTTTGATGAGCCCTGCGGCACCGGATCTGCCGCAAGGGAGGGGGTGACAGATGGAGTGGCGGGGTTTGATGAGGGGGTGGAAGGCTGGGTGCATCCGGCAGCGAGCAGGAGAATGATGAGGAGACCAGATACGAGGATCCCCGCAAAGAGCGAACGTTTCATGGGGTACCATCGAGCGGGAGAAAGATAAATCCATCAGTCTGTTCAGGTAGAGCGCCATGAGGTGCATACCAATAAAAGATCTTTCCGGCAACCTCTCCCGGCCCCATGACCGGGGTCTGAAGAAGTGGGAACTATTGTTAAAAGGTCAGAGAGACAAAAATGAAAATCGTAGCAACGCCCAGGTCGGAATTCGAATCCGAGTCGATTGCGTGACAGGCAATCATGATAGGCCACTACACTACCTGGGCACTTTTTTGGTACAGTTAATCCCGCCTCCCAGATTCGAACCGGGGACATCGCGGTAGCCGCGCAGTTACCTTTGACGGTAAACCAATCTACAGCCGCGCACTCTACCAGGCTGAGTTAAGGCGGGGCACTGCCTAATAATGTAGGGATAATTCTGTATTAAACGTATCGTAACACGACCCGGCTTTTGGGGGAAAAACCCAAAAAAAAGACCCGGTTTATGGTTTTTTTTTAAAAATGCGCAGATGGTATTGAGGGTGAAACGGGGATGTTCCTCCCTTTACAGAGGATCATGCCCGTGCCGGAAAGAGCACGGATTCTTTCGGTGGCTGTATTTGATTCGCTTCGCATTTTCCGGTGTGGTGCAGCGATTGTTTAAATAATCCGCCTACGCACTATGTTAGCATGGTTACTCGCAAGGATATTGCGGGGGATCGCTTTCTTCACCGATAGCGACGCCCGTGAAAATGTGACTGTTTTTGATACCACGCTCCGGGACGGAGAACAAACCCCGGGGATAGCATTCACCTTTGAACAGAAGATCGAGATTGCCCGTCAGCTCTCAGCCATCGGTGTCCACGCCATCGAGGCCGGATTTCCCGCATCCTCAAAAGCCGAGAAGGAGACCGTAACGGCAATAAAGAACCTCGGCCTGGAATCGAAGATCTGCGGGCTTGCCCGCTCAACGAAAAACGATGTCGACACCTGCCTTGACTGCAATGTCGATATGGTTCACGTCTTCATCCCGACTTCCGACGTCCAGCGGGAGAACACCATCAACAAGAGCAAAAAGGAGGTCCTCGAGATCACGGCCGATATCATCGGCTACATCCGGAAACGCTCCGACAGTTGCATGTTCTCGGCAATGGATGCCACCCGGACGGACTGGGACTATCTTATCGAGGTGTTCCGGACGGCAGCCGATGCCGGGGCCACGATCATCAACGTGCCGGACACGGTAGGAGTCATCTCACCCTCGGCGATGAAGACCCTGATCACCCGGATCAACCGGGAGGTGAAATGCCCTATCGATGTCCATTGCCACAACGACTTCGGGCTTGCCGTAGCAAACACGATAGCCGCAGTCGAAGCCGGAGCATCCCAGGTGCAGGTGACCGTCAATGGTCTTGGGGAACGGGCCGGCAATGCCGACCTTGCCCAGACCGTGATGATCATGGAGTCGATGTACCAGATCAAAACCGGAATCGTCAAGGCACGCCTCGTAGAGACCTCGCGCCTCATCTCCCGGTTCTCCGGTCTGGGCATCCCCCCGATACAACCGGTTGTGGGCGAGAATGTCTTCTCCCACGAGAGCGGCATTCACTCGCACGGGATCATGAAAAATGCGGCCACGTTCGAACCGGGCATCATGACACCGGAGATGGTCGGGCACCGCCGCCGCCTGACACTCGGCAAGCACGTGGGCCGGCATGCCGTCCGCCAGATGCTTTCCGAGGTCCACATCGATCCCAGCGACCCGCAGCTTGACGCGATCATCGAGAAGGTCAAGGCCATCGCAAACCGCGGCAAGCGCGTGACCGACGCTGACCTGTACGAGATTGCCGAGAGCATCATGGGCATCGAGCTGAACAACAAGGTGTTCAGCTTAGAGGACATCGCCATCATGACCGGCAACCACGTCATACCGACAGCCAGCGTCAAGGCGATGGTGAATGGCAAGGAACATGTCTTCTCGGCAGTTGGAAACGGCCCCGTTGACGCCGCCCTGAACGCCATCCTCGGGATTACCCCTTCAAAACTCGTGCTCAAGGAGTTCAACATCGAGGCGATCTCCGGGGGATCTGACGCCATGTGCCACGTCACCATCGCAGTCGAGGACGAGCAGGGGAAGATCTTTGATGCCAGCGCGAGCGGGGACGATATCGTCCTCTCCTCGGTCGAGGCCCTGGTCAATGCCGTGAACACGATCAACCGGGCATAAAAAATCCCGTCTTTTTTTCAAAAAACTTATTGGAATATTAAAACCACGTCAATATTCCCGAGTCTTAATTATTCAACGAATTGGTAGAGTCTGTGATATTGAATTTCCGGACTTCTGCCGCATTTTGGATCATGGAAGTCGCAGTAATCATCATCGTTTGGTTTTTTGACCAAGTCGTATCATAATATGCATGCCACGAATTGATCCCGCATTCCCCTTGTGTGACTTTGATCTCAAAATATCCCAGGCCAAACTCGCTTTGGTTTCGCTTTTCTGATATTTTGGGAATGGCGGGGTAAACCTGAAACGCAATAATATCCCCTTCGGCGATATTCGTCGTCCCGTTTATCCAGAATTTATCACCAATGACATGATCGGAAACCGGATTTATATGGACAAATGCTTCCGAAACATTCATTGTTGTTCGCTCAACCAGTTGCTTTCCGCCGGTTGCAGCGATCGCCATTTCAATGACGTTTACCGCATCTTCACCTTTCAATCCACCATTTCTGACAACTGAAAGGTCAAGGACAAGATCCCCATTCCGGTTAGTAATCCAATCTGGTTTTTTTGAATTGTTGAGTGCCAGATCAGATCGGCCATACATATCTGGATACTCAAAAAGGAGGTGGTAGGTACCATTATGCAATTGATGTGT
>JBFYKS010000087.1:0-6823 GCA_041305785.1 Methanoregula sp.
AGAGTCCGGATATCCGCGCTCGTGATATCGTCCCAGAACCATGTGTTATCCGGGTGGAGGTACTGCCCCTCCTTTGCCAGTGACAGCGCTCCCCCCTCGTCTTTTGGGGGCTTCACTGCCGGGCCCACGTCAAGCTGCCACCACTCGGAGCAGTAGCCGGCCGGGACGAGCGGATGGTTGTTCTCCAAAAACTCCCCGTAGGAGATGAGCAACTCCCCCACATCGAGGATCCGCTCGATGCCGTCGTTCAGCCGCTTTGCGGTCGTCTCGTCATCGATCCGGAGCACATCCCCGTTCCGGAGCCGGACGGTGGGACCTTCGATGGAATCGACCGGCACAACCCCGCAGGCTTTCCCGGGCCGCTCGGTCTTCATCTGGGTGCCGGTGGCAAGGAACTCGCCAAGGATGTACAGGGTCGCCGGGTGCATCCCTGCCGCAGCAAACCCGGTGTTGCGGCTCCGCCCGTACCGGAGCCGGAAACCGCCTTTCCGCATCGGGTAGGCAAAGACCGGCCGGCCACCGATGAGATCGCGAAGGTACTTGTCGAGCGGCTTGATACCGACCGTCTTCTCCCCATCGCCGCCTTTCGCAGCGCCGGCGATGAGCTGGTCGAGCCAGTTCCAGCCCTCCATCTTCATCTTCTCGACCCGGCCTTTGAGCTTCCGGGCTTTTCCTGCGATCCCTTCACCGATGACGAGCGCCATCCCGCCCCGGACGGCATTCGTCTCCACCCGCTCAAGGTTCCGGTGGCCGGAGACCTCCTCCTGCTCGGTCGCTTCCCCGTCAACGCAGACCGGGCAGTTCTCGATGATGATCCGGATCTCGGCCTCGCTTGGGAGATACTGGAGGTTCATGATGGAGTTGTACTGCCGGATCTCCTCGATGTACCGCTCCACCTCATTCTGCCGCGCGATATAGCGGTTGATCCCCAGTTTCTGCCGGACATAGTCGCCGACCAGCACCGACATGGCCTGCGCCGTCCCGCCGGCACTCCGGATCGGGCCCGCATAGAAGATCATCAGGTACTGGCTGCCATCGTCGTTCTTGCCCAGTTCAACCTTGGCGATACCTTCAGTCGGGGCAGATACGACCCCTTCGGTGAGGAGTGCCATTGCCGTCCGGATGGCATGGTCGAGCACCTCCATGACGTCTTTCTCGCCGAACTTCCGTGCAACGAAGTCGTCGCCAATGCGGAGGGCAGCCTCCTCTCGCGACATCTCTGCTTCGAGTTGTCGGATCCGGGCTGCCACACCCTTGATCCCGACCAGGACCTCGACACGATCGGCAAGATCGCTTGCGATCGGGATCTCGACATCGAGAGAGGGGTCGAGGCCTTTTTTCCGGGCCTCCTTTGCGATCGCGATAGCGCGGTGCAGCTCGTCAAGGAGGGACTTCTCGTACGCCTCCATCATGGGCGAGAGCACAAGCATACCCGGTAGATTTTGCGGGAGGGGATTTATGGATTGGGATTGGAGGAGTAAAAGAGAGAAGGGGTAAAAAGATCAGGGGGGCTATTCCCCGTCCTGCACCTTCTCGACCATCTCCGGAATACCCGTCTCGCCCATCTGCCAGAGGGTGAGAGTGACGCACTGCTGGACGGTCGGATCCGGATCACCGAGCCGCCGGGTCAGGTGCTCCACGGCGGGCTTGCCGATGCGGCAGAGGGCCTGCGACAGGAAGCCCCGGAGCTCCGCATCGTCGCTTGCCATCCCGTCGATCAAATCATCTGCCGCAGCCTCCCCGATCTCGCCAAGGGCGGCTGCTGCGTATTTCCGGAAATTCCGGTCCGGGTTCTTCTCCATCGCCATGATGAGGGGAATCGCCGCCGGTTCCCCGATCCGGGAGAGCGCAATCGCCGCATACCAGCGCCGGTCATTGTCCGGTGCCTCTGCGATCGCCGCGATGAGCGGCCGGATGGCCGGTTCGCCAATGTTCCGGAGCGCGGTAATGGCCGCATGCCGTTTTTCAATCTCCGCATCGCCAAATGCCGCGATCAGGTCCTGGATTTCCCCTTCTGGTACCATCGTTTTGTTGTCTCCCGTACTAGCTAGCAGTGATCTGGGTAGTGCAGAAACAAGGTTGTTTCCATTTATTGGCCGGTCATGAAAATCAGAGCCAGCCGGGGACAAAGAGGATCATAAAGAAGATCCCCATCATGACGATGCCCAGCGGGACCCCGACCTCTGCCCATTCCCGGCTTGAGATCCCGAGCTTTCCGGCCGCTATGATATTGGGGATGTTACCGGGGATGAGCATCCCTCCGGCAATGAGAAGGCCCATGAGCGCGCTCACGATCTGGGTGAGGGAGAGCGCGGGGCCGATCTCAGCAGAGGCGAGGGTTGCATTGTCAAGCACGGCAGAGACAATGTTCACCCAGTAGAGCCCCGCTGAGGGAATGTGGATGATATACGTGAAGATCAGTGGCTTGAACCCTTCACCGAGAAAGATGAGGGCCATGATGAAGAGGTAAACCCTGCCGGCCCGGACCACGATCTCCGTTATGGATTCCCGCTGGATGGTGCACTCAAGTTTCGTATCGCCAACATGGCACCGGTTAAAGAGAATGACCCCGACAAAGCCAAGAGCGATGACCGCGGGGATGAGATAAATGGCAAGGTTGTCGAAGAGGAACATGAACCCTGCATTGTACGGGGCACCGGCGAGTTTCGAGACCACGATCGTGCTGAGCGGCTCGCCCAGCGGCGTGAGACCGGCGCCGAGGCCGATGGAGAAGCAGGAGACCACCGCGATCTCCACCCTAGCCTTCTTCACTACGGGAAGAGCATTGAGTATCTCGACCAGGATTATCGCTGCAAGGATAGCGGAAATGATGCTGGAAACAAGACCCAGAATCACAATAAGGCAGAAGACGATTGCCTGGAGAGAGAGACGATCAACCATGCTGACAACCACCGTTTCCAGCTGGTGGTGGAACCAGTAGATCAGAAGCCCGACAACAAGGACTATCTGGAAAATGCCAACCGGGATCCCAAAGATGCTCGTGATGTCCAGGGGAGCAAGGAGCGCTTCAGTAACGATCGCCGGACACCAGCCGGTCGTCTCGCCGGGAATGGTCATGCAGCCGGCAATGGTCAGGGCAACAACACCGCAGACGAGGAGGAAAACTTCGATGTTCTGCTCGACCAGCTTTACCGTAAACGGAAGGATCAGGACGAGCAGGAAGATAAAAAAAAGGCCACCATGTACGAGCAGTTCCAAACGTTTCACCCATTATCCGGCATGCAGCCTGCAACCGCAGGTCAGTAGTACAGATTGAGCAACCGGGAAATTTAATGGATTTCTTTCCTGCCGTTTTGTACTGCGCTTGACCGGTACAAAGATATATATGCTCTACCACTGGAATAGACCAATTGATCACAACCAGTGTCGTGAGAGAGATGGCGCAGGATATCACAAAGATCCTCAAATCATTGCAGACCACTGCGGTCAACCGGTGCCGGGAGCGGCTGGACGAGGCAGCCCTCCGGGCAAAGAACCTGATTGGCAGGAGTGAGGATGGCGAAAGGAAGGATCCGGCGCCCGAAAAGCCGCAGTACGGGGTCACCTCGGTACTGAAGCGCAAGCATGGACTCTAGGTGTGCGGGGGGAGAGGATGGACGACGAAAAAACACTGTTGCAGCAGATCCGGGAGAAAGAGCAGGAGTATGCACAAAAACTCGGGGTGGTAAAAAAGGAGACCGATCTCGAGGTCGAGGCTGCACGCAATGAGGCAGAGGCGCTGCTCTGCACCTCCGACAGTGCGGGAAAGGCCGAGGCAGAACGGCTCTACTGGGAGGGCAAAGGGAAGATCGAGGCCGCAATCGGCGAGCTGAAGCAGGAGGCTGAAGCGGAACGCACGGCTGCGGCGGCGACCGGGGAGAGGAACGTCCCCCGCGCCGTTGATGCCATCACCGGCTATGTGACCATGGAATGATCGCTTGGGGAGGGGTGCAATGCTCCAGAGGATGAAACGGATCCAGGTTATCGGGCCACGGCAGGAGTTATCCCGGGTAGTCGATCTCCTGTACAATTCTGGTACTGTCCACCTTGAGAGCGCATGCGAGGAAGTCCCCTCAAGCGAGATCCATCTTTCACCGGTGAAGATGGATGCTGTCCAGACGATTGCCGATGTTCTTGGCAGGATCCAGGCGATCTTCTCCACCCTGCCCACGATTGCCGATGACCCGGGGCAGCAGGCGGCCATCCGGGCCGGACTCGAAACCAGGAGTTATGACGAGATCATCCTGCGAGCCAGGGAGGTTGTCCGCGAACTTGAGACCACCACCCGAAACCTTGCGGCGCGAAAGAGCGAGCTCGCACTTGCGGTAGTGGCCCTTGACCGGTACTCAAAAGTCCTCTCCATCATCCAGCCCGTGGAGAAGGAACTGCCGAACCTTGAAGGGTTCGAGGTGACGATCCTGCTCATCCAGAAAGAGCATGCCGGCGTCATCGATATCATCAGAAAAGAGATCGGGGCCATCACCCGGAACCATTTCGAGATGACTTCCACCCCGGTTGATGATGAGACCCTTGCCACCATCATGGTGTTCCCCAAGAAGTATGATGAAGATGTCCACTCGTTCATCTACTCGGTGAATGTCAACGAGGTGAGGCTCCCGAGGGAGTACACGGGCAGGCCGTTTTTCGAGATGTTTGCGCTCATTGAGGAGCAGAAGGAAAAAAACATCGAAGAGATCGCGACAATCGACCAGCGCCTTGCCTCCCTCTCTTTGGTCTGGTACCAGGAACTGGTGGTGCTCCAGAAGCAGCTCGAGGACATCAATGGCGAGGTGGGCTCCTACACCAAGTTCGGGCTCTCGACCTACACGTTTGTTATCATGGGGTGGATCCCAAGCAGGCATCTCAAAAAGACACGGGAGGCCCTTGATGAGATCTTCGGGGGCCGGGTGGTGATCCGCGAGCTGGGGGTGACGGAGGGGGACATGAAACTCGCTCCCGTGTGGTACGACAACCCGTCGTGGGTGAAGCCGTTTGAGTTCATCATGAAACTTGCCGCTGTCCCGAAGTACCAGGAGGTTGATCCCTCGCCCATCCTTGCGATCTTCTTCCCGATCTTCTTTGGGATCATGGTCGGCGACATCGGGTACGGGCTGGTCATCCTCGCGCTCGGGCTTCTTGTCCGGAAGAAATTTGCGGATATCCCGTTTGCCCAAAGTATGTCAGGGATCCTGATCCTCTCCTCGATACCCACGATCGTCTTCGGGTACTTTTACGGGGAGTTCTTTGGCAATCTCGGGGAGCACATGGGCTGGCTCCACCCGGCGGAGATTCTTGGGATCACCTGGAACCGGGCTGAGGCGATCATCCCGATGCTCATCCTCGCCATCTCGATAGGCGTGATCCATGTCTTCCTCGGCCTCTCGCTTGGGATCCGGAACGCGATCATCTTGAAGAGCCGCAAGCATCTTGCGGAGCGCTCGGGAATGCTCCTGATGATCTCGGGTATCATCGTTTTGCTGGTAGCAACGGCCGGGCTCCTGCCCCCGTTCATGACCTATGCCGCCGCCGCCCTGATGGTAGCCGGCCTCCCGCTCATCCTGTACGGGGCGGGGGCGTTTGGGGCAATCGAGGTGATGAGCACGGTGGGGAACATCCTCTCCTATGCCCGCCTGATGGCGATCGGGATGGCGTCGGTTATCCTCGCGATCGTGGCAAACGAGCTTGCCGGAGCAATCGGGATTGCCGTTGTCGGTATCATCGTCGCCGTCCTCCTGCATACCCTCAATATTGCGCTGGCGATGTTCTCGCCTTCCATCCACTCGATCCGTCTCCACCTGGTCGAGTTCTTCAGCAAATTCTACGAGGGCGGAGGGGTGGCGTACCGGCCGTTTGCGCGGGCGCCGGCCGGGGCGGAGAAGAAGGAGGGGAGCTGAGGGGGAGGGTGTTTTTTGGGATCGCGATCGGTTCATGAATGCCGCGATCCGATTCTGCAATGAAAACCGGATCGCGATTGTTCCGGATCCAATTTTCGATCGGGATTGGTATCGCAATTGCGATTTGAAAATCGCTGATCGATTTCAAAATGAAATTCGCTGATCGATTCTACGATCAAAATCGCTCATCGTTTTTTGTACAGAAATCGGTGAGCGATTTTATGTTCCGACTGTACTTGCGGCCCCAAGACCGTTTTTTTCATCGCTGATCGATTGGAAAACGTGAATCGCTGATCGATTTGAAGATCAAATTCGCTGATCGAATTCAGGATCAAAATCGGATCGCGATTTTTTTGGAACGGTTTTTTTTCGCGATCGTGGTTGCGATTGCGATCTGAAAATCGGGACCTGGTTGAAACCAGATGCCGGGATCACGCGCTGATCTCAGCGCACAGGATCTCGGCCTGCTCAAGAATGGTAACAACTGCCTTTGGCTGCATATCCGGCGGATATTTGTATTTGGTCAGGATGCGTTTGACCATCACCCGCATCTTCGCCCTGACGCTCTCTTTGACCGTCCAGTCGATGGTGGCGTTCTTCCGGATCTGGTCCACGAGTTCATGGGCGATCTTTTTGAAGATCTCGTCCTGCCGGGTGTCGCGTTCGGCTGCCGGACCCCCTGGACGATGTCCGGGCAAAATCGGGATTTCCAGTCGACGTACCGGAGCTATGCGAGCGTGTGCTCTTCAACGTGGTTTTCGGTAAGACGGTAAGCGACGGGGGTCATTGCCGCGTCCCTCCTTTGTAGAGGAAAACCTGCCGTTTCCCATCCTGGTATTTCTTCAGTCTCCCTTTCCCTTCCAGCAGAAGGAGATCTGTACGGGCCGTAGGCAGGGATATCTTATATTTGCCGGAGATCTCACTGATCG
>JBFYKS010000088.1:0-26425 GCA_041305785.1 Methanoregula sp.
CCCGATCATCGTAGATGAACTCCTGCGTGACGAGCCTGCCCCGGTAAAAGACTGAATGGAGGGGAAACGCCGTCGGGGCGTTCTGCGCCTCTTCCCGCGAGATTATCGCCCGCGCTTCAAATGGCAGCCCGTGGCGCCCGATGACCTCTGCCTCGGCAACGTTCACGTAATACTCATTGTACGGGCACTGGGGCGTGAAGTACACGACAACCCCGCCGTTATCATCGCAGGCCGGGCTCTTTGCCGTACTCGTGAACCGGGGGAGTGGCGCATCCGTGGTGATCCGCTTTACCAGAAGCTCGAAGTACGGCGGTGCCGTATCACACACTTCGTACCCGAACTTTTCAAAGAACTTTTTGTCGGCCATGAACGGGCGCTTCTTTGCGCTCGACACAACAACGATACCGTTTTTCGCCTCCGCCTCGCAGGATTCGAGAAGTTTCCTGCCATACCCGTGCCCTTTGTACTTCCCGGACACCCAGAAGCACGAGATGGCGAGATATCCCGGTGCGTGGATGGGGGCCCATGCTTTCTCCGCCAAGGTGTACTCGATGAAGACCTTGGCCTTTGCATCGAGTTTCCGGAAGATGAATCCGTTGTCCAGCTGCCCGCGGATCCAATCTTTCTTGCCTGCAACCCCGGCAGCCGCTTTCGAGCCGGCAAAGGCGCAGCAGATATGTTCGCGGTCAAGGTTACCCACATCAAGGGTTATGAAGCGGTCTTCCGGTGGCATGATGGTCTCATTTTAACGTTCAGGTGTAAGGGGATATCAAACCGCTGGAAACGTGGGGTGAAAGTGACAATCCCCCACGCAGTTCCGGGGATTGCCGGGTAGGTCCCATGTCCTGGTTCAGGAGATAGTCCTCCGTTTGATTTTTTAAAATTCCCGTTAATTATATCACCTCATCGCAGGTATGACACACTATCCGAACAGGGAGAAGCATGTATGAACCTGCAGAACTACATCCGGCTCTGGTCGTACTTTACCGGGCATAAAATCTGGATTGGCATCTCCATCCTGCTCAGCCTCATCCTGACCATCATGATGCTTGCCATCCCCACGCTGAGCGCAAACCTCATCAACGACGGCATCACCGCGGGGGACACCAGTGTCGTCATCCAGTACGGCGAATGGATGCTCCTTGCCGCCATCATCTGCGGTCTTGCATTTGTAGCAAACACGGCGATCGCGGTCTGGGCGGGCGAGTATGCCGCCCACCACCTGAGGGTTGCCGAGTACGCGAAGATCCAGACCCTCTCCCACGGCAACATCGACCGGTTCCGGTCAAGTGACCTTTTGATCCGGCTCACCACCGATGTCCTGACGGTCAAGAACGCCACCATCCAGCTCGTCCTCACCTTCCCCATCGTCCCCTTCTTCCTCATCGGGACAATTGTGCTGATCTATCACACCATGCCCACCCTGCTCGGTATCACCTTCGGGATCCTCATCGCGCTCTTCCTCCTCCTCATCGTCTATCTCCTGATCGTCCAGCCGAAGTACCTCATCAAGGATGAGCGGATCGATGCCGTGAACCATACCCTCCGGGAAGCCCTTGCGGGGATCCGTGTCGTCAAGGCATTTGTCAACCAGGAGTACGAGAAGCAGCGGTTCCGGACGGTTGCAGAAGATCTCCGCGTTTCGGCAACCGTGCCCCAGTACATGCTCGCCTACATCACGCCGGCAAACACCCTCATCCTCTTCCTCGGGATCACCGCCATCTACTACACCGGCGGCATGCAGGCGATTGCCGGGACCGGGATGAACATCGGGGACGTGACCGCGGCAGCCCAGTACCTCATCTTCATCCTCATCCCGGTCTACCTCCTCTCGATCATCCTCCCGCTCGTCTCTTCAGCAGACGCCTCGCTGAACCGGATCTTTGAGGTGCTCGACGCGGACCCCGAGATCCACCCGCCCGAACGCCCGGCACCGTTCGATGTGGCGCAGGCAAAGGGCCGGGTGGTCTTCGATCATGTCTCCTTCGGGTACCGCCTGCCGGACGGCACCGCGGCAAAACCGGTCCTTTCCGACATCAGCCTCACTATCGAGCAGGGCGAGACGGTGGGCATCCTCGGGTCGACCGGGTCGGGCAAGACCACGCTCGTCTCGCTCATCCCCCGGTTCTATGACGTGACCGAAGGGAAGGTCACCATCGACGGCACCGATGTGCGGGAGATCGCCCTTGATTCCCTCCGCACCGTGGTCGGCGTCTGCCAGCAGGAGCCCGTCCTCTTCTCCGGCACTGTCCGTGACACCGTTGCCTACGGTGCGCCGGGCATGAGCGACGATGCAATGCACGCCGCGGCACAGGCAGCCGATGCAGAGGTGTTTGTAGAGAGTATCCCGGACCAGTACAATAGCCGCGTTGCCCGGCGGGGCGAGAACTTCTCCGGCGGCCAGCGCCAGCGGCTCGCCATTGCCCGGACGCTCGCCCGGCGCCCGAAGATCCTTATCCTCGATGACAGCACGAGCGCCTGCGATGTTGTCACCGAGGCCGGGATCCAGGACGCCATCGGGGAGCTGATGGAGGCGACCACCCGGATCATCATCGCCCAGCGGATCAGTTCCGTCATCACTGCCGACCGGATCCTGATCATGGAGGGGGGGCGGATCGTAGCTTCGGGCACGCATGCCGAACTGCTCCGGACAAACCCTGCATATCAGGAGATCTATGCGTCCCAGCTGGGCGGGATTGCAGGCGCAGGGGGGGTTGCCTGATGGCGCCTTCGCAGGGAGCGGTGCGGAGGCTGCTTGGCTATCTCACGCACTACCGGCTCTCGTTCTGGCTCGCGGTCATCCTGATGGCACTCTCGGCGGTCTTCCAGTCCGTGCTCCCGGTCATCATGGGCAAAGCCACCGACGAGATCGTGGCCGGCAACCGGGCGGGACTTGAGGAGTCGGTCTTCTTCCTCCTCATCTTTGTCGTCCTGATGTTCGCCTCCGGGATGCTCGGCCAGCGGATCTTTGCAAAGGTGAGCCAGCAGGCCCTCTTCGATCTCCGGACCTCCCTCTTCTCCCGCATGCAGGATCTCTCGCTCAACTTCTTTGACCGCCAGCCCATCGGGGAGCTGATGAGCCGGGTGACGAGCGACATCGACGTCATCGACCAGTTCTTCTCGAACTCATTCCAGAACGTGATGCAGGCAGTGGTGAGCATTGTCGTCGTCACCGCGTTCATGCTCTGGCTCTCCCTGTCGCTGACCCTCCTTGTCTACACCGTCCTCTTTGCCCTGCTCGTCTTCATCTGGATCGTCAGCCACATCTCGGGCCCCATCTTTACGTCGCTCCAGGAGCACCTCTCCCGCCTGAACGGCTACGCCGAGGAGCATATCGAGGGGCAGAAGGTGGTGCTGGCGTTCATGCAGGAAGGCCGGAGCGTGGACGAGTTTGCCGCGATCTCGAAACAGGCGGCACAGGCCGGCGGCCGGGCATCGTTCACGGCGCTCGTCACCCTGCCGGCCTCCACCTCGACTGCCAATCTCCAGTCCGTCCTGCTGCTGGTGATCGGGGGGATTCTCGTCATCCACGGGAGGATCGAGCTCGGGATGCTGGTCTCGTTCCTCGGCCTCTCCCGGGGCATCACCGGCCCGCTCGCCCATGTCTTCACCTCGTATTCCATGCTCCTCAACGCCATCGCGGGCGCGGGCCGGGTCTTCTCGATCCTCGACGAGGAGCCTGCGGTGGCCGACCCGCCCGGCGCTCCCGCGATGCCGCCACTCCACGGGGACGTTGTCTTCGACCATGTCGATTTCGCCTATGTCCCGGGCAGGACGGTACTCTCTGACAACTCGTTCCATGCGGGACCCGGGCAGGTCTTCGGGCTCTGCGGGCCCACGGGTGCCGGCAAGAGCACCATCATCAACATCCTGACCCGGTATTACGATATCCAGAAAGGGGCGATCTCCATCGACGGGACGAACATCGCGTCTGTGCAGCAGGACAGCCTCAGGATCCAGGTCGCCCAAGTGCTGCAGGTGCCGTTCCTCTTCTCGGACACCATCCTGGAGAACCTGCGGTATGCCCGGCGGGCCGCAACCGATGAGGAGTGCATTGCCGCGGCAGAGCAGGCAGGTGCTCACGGGTTCATCATGGCCCAGCCGGACGGGTACCGGACCTTCCTCTCTGATGGCGGGGCAGGGAGCCTCTCGCAGGGCCAGCGCCAGATGCTCACGATCGCCCGGGCCATGGTGTCGAACCCCCGGTTGCTCATCCTCGATGAGGCAACAAGCAACGTGGATACCCGGACCGAGAAGCTCATCAACGGGGGGCTCCTGAAACTCCAGGAAGGTAAGACCTCGTTCATCATCGCCCACCGCCTTGCCACGATCCGGCACGCGGACACGATCCTTGTCATCAACAAGGGGGAGATCATCGAACGCGGGAGCCACAACGAACTGATGGGAAAGAAGGGGTTCTATTACACCATGTTCATGAGCCAGTTTAGGGGGAAGCTGTCAGGTGTGGCGGGAATCGATTAGGGTTTGAGAAAAAAACCTGCTTACACGGTCTGGAAGCAAAACGTCCCTTCGGGAACCAGCATCTCAAACCGTGCCCCCTGCCCAGGCTCCCCGGCCTCGACAATGGTGATGCCCGTGATGGCAAGGATCTCGCGGGACAGGAAGAGACCAAGACCGGTATTCTTCCCATAACCCCGCTCGAACAGGTGACGCCTGTCGTGATCCGGTATCCCGGCGCCATCGTCTTCGAAAATGAGACGGAGTCCTGTGGGAGTCTCACACGAAGAGATCAAGATTTCTGATAAGCCGGCTCCCCCGTATTTCAGGGAATTGTCGATGAGGTTGTAGAAGACCTTGAAGAGGAGGGGGTCGGCAAACACCTCGAGATCCTGCCGTTCCACCCTGATTTTGATGTTCTGCACGGGAAGTGAAGCCGCTGCTTTCCGGACCGCGGCACCCACGTTCTGCCATGCCGGCTCAAGGATCCCCATCTTCTCATAATCCCCGGTGAAGCGGATCTGGTGGGCAATGGTGTTGACGATCCGCTCCTCTCTTGCGATGAGTTCGAAACCCCTCTCTTTGTCATCAATCGACCTCCGGGACAGTTCGAGGAATCCTGAGAGGGCAACGAGCTGGTTGTTGATATCATGCCGGGTGATGCTTGAGAGAAGGTTCAGCTTGTCATTTGTCTGCCGCAGCTCCTTCTGCGAGCGGACCATGTGGAGCATCAGGAAGAACCCTGTTGCCAGGATATCGGCAAGGATCGCCACCAGGAAGAACGCGGTGTTGAGCAGGTCGGCACTAAAAAGGGTGTAATCCAGGGGGATAACAAGCCAGAAGGCGAGCCTTGCGATGAGGATGAGGGCAGGGGCAACAAGTGACCCGGCAAAGAGGTAGCGGAGTACCCGGGTCTCGTTATCTCCAAGCCTTACGGCAAGGATACCGGCGATGAAGAGCGCAGGTGTGATGAAGAGCGTCGTGATGAGCGCCCGCAGCACGATGGAGTCCGTCACGTACGTGAACCAGAAGTACGAAAGGAAGATCATAACCAGGAGAACGTAGTGGACAACCGGGAACGGTTTTGACCGGAAGAACCGCCGGATCCCGTCGATACGCAACATTAGGGCGAGGACTACAACCGTGTTGGCGACCAGGATGGAGAGAATGTCAGGAAGATCGCCCCGGAGCATGAAGAAGAAGTAAGCAACGGACTGGCAGAGGAGGCTTGCCATCCAGATGAAGAAGCCGTCATACGTCTTCTGGGTCTTCCAGAAGGAATACAGCATCAGGGTCAGGAAGGCATTGACAAGGCAGATGATGAGAAATATCGTCCTGATGTCCGGTGTCCACATACCTGCCCTCCCGTAACGGGGGTGCTCCCCGTATATAGCCAGTAGCTACGGATGGGTAGTTATTCCTGTGATGATATGAATATTCTTAAAAATACCGGGTGGCGGCCGGAATTCTTCCCGCACAATAAAATAACAATATTCAAATTATGAGCCCACGGACAACAGACATAGTGATCCTGTTGAAGTATCTGATATCAGGTCTGACTCTCTTTTGCACTGTCATGCCCGATATGGCGATAAGTTCGCGGATCCAAAGTCAAATCATCATCCTTTTTTAGATAAACATCCCTCAAATTTTATGAAGTTTTCACGATGCACAATCCTCCTGCTGGCACTCGCCTGTTGCGCGATGCTGTTTTCAGGATGCACGACAACGACGACCATCGGAAATCCCGCACCTGCGACCCCCGCAGTAACCGCCGCTCCGGCTGCACCAGTGGCCCCCGCGGCCACGGCAGCGCCGGCAGCGGCAACACCTGCCCCCTCAACTACCCCTGAATGCCCGGACAAGCTGGTCTGGGACAACTCGTGGGATACCCGCTGGATGGGGTATGCCGGCAATCATGACATCCGGGTCATTGCTGACGGGCAGGAAGGCCAGCCCGACTCATGGAACGGGATCAACGCACCTACGGCAACCGATTTGAAACTCTCCCAGACCTGCCGGGATGTTACCGGGACCGTAGCGTTCGCCACTGACCCGGTCTGCACCGGCACGATCACCGGGAAGGTTGAGAAGAACCAGCTTGTTGGCACCTGGAAGACAACCGGCTGCGAACCGGAAGAGGGGAGTACAGATGGCAAATTCTACCTGACGATGGCCGCCGATAACCAGTCCTGGACTGGGAAACTGATCGGAACCAAGTGGCTTGACTGGTGCTCAGACTGCCCGCCGAACTGGGCCGGCAGGAAAGCATAATCTTCCCTCTCTTCTTTTGGCAATGTCCCGAATCGAATCAGCTGAATGAGAAAAAATTATATCCGGGATTTTTTGGTAAACCGGCACACGAACACGGGCACCGATCTATTTTCTTATCCCGAGCAGCCTTTTTAACCTTTTCCAGAGCGAGGGCTTCGGCCGCTCGCAGAATGGCAACCCCCCCTTTGCCACATGGACCGCCCGGCACTCGTCGCAGAGGGTATAGCGCGGGCAGGTTTTTTTCGGGCAGGGACAGTCCGGCCTGATCACAGGAGGCATTGTGACATACCTTGTACCTGCGGTGCTTAATTCTTTGGGCTTGCTGCAAGCCCCATCTTACCGGGGAGCTCCCGTGTCCACCCAGCGATGGCGTCCCAGTCGCGGAAATCTCCGGTCGGGACTTTCAAAAGCGAGGTGAGGCCCCGCTCGAAAAAGGAGAGCAGTTTCGGGTCAAGCGTCCCGGAGAACATCGTTACCGCAACCGGCGATATGGGGTGCAGTGCAGCGAGAAGCTGATCGGTGAAGGTCTTCACCTCGCCGGTCTTTGGGTATACCGGGGCGATCCCCGCGGTGAACGCAGCCACCGGCAACCGTGCCAGCGCGTCCCTGTGCCGTGAGACGAATCCGGACAGGTCGCTCATCACGCTGCCGGTATAGACGGGCGCACCGAGGACGATCGCATCGTACCCTTCCAGCGAAGAAACATCCTTCATCCCGGCAACGATTGCCACATGGCCCATGGCCTGCAGTTCCTTTGCGATCGCCTTTGCGATTCCTGCAGTCGAACCTTTCTTTGATGCATAAGCAACAAGAACCCGTGCCGGCATAACGATCCCTTACCGGTGAGTATGGAGTGGCCGGGTTATAGATATTGTTGGTGCCTCCGGCCTGTCCCCTTAAAAAGGCAGACGCTTTCTCCCCCATTCCGAATACGGTGAGGCGTTTTTTGTCGGAAGTGAAGTGAAACAAAAAAACCGGCAATATCCTCCTATCGGAGAGATTATCAGGAATCCCGCCAGAACGTTTGGATACGTATCTTGAGGTCTTTTATGGCAACCGATCCTGTCTGTCTGGCAATCGTTGATGAGGATGAGGCAAAGTATACCTCCCTGTACAGGAACGAGAAGTATTACTTCTGCTGCAACTGGTGTAAAAAGCAGTTCGATGAGAACCCGAAGCGGTATTCCCGGATAGCCACTGATGTCTGTGTCGACCTGATGCAGACGAAGTGAACCGCACCGGGCGGGTAATCCGGCCTGCCCGGCCTTTTTTTTCGCGTCCGGGAATCCTGTGCAAAAGAGCGGATATCATTTTATTCCAAAACGGGCAGATACAGACACAACAATCCCGTAATGCAGATACCCTGGAATATGCTATGAATCCAAAAGACGATCCGTATCTTTCAAAAGCCCATGCCAATGCAGAGATCCTTGACCGGAAGCTGAAAAAACTGGGCGTACTGGCCAGTCCCATCCGGGAAAACCTCCCGGTCATGACCAGGTACCAGGATTTCTGGAACCAGGCAAAAGAGATCACGGCACTGTTCAGGGAGCTCAAACCGCTAAAAAAGAGCGACCGCGATCTTCTCTGGAACCGGTTTAATGACCTCTGCCATGAAGTAAAGGAGCAGCAGAAGGCCGGGTACGGGGCAATGGAATCCTTATCAAAGGGGCATCTCGATGAGATCCTGCAGATTGCAGACCAGGCAGCACTCCCTCCCGGCGCTTCGGATGCGGGTATCAATGATCTGGTGGAACGCGGGCAGGCGCTCAAAAAAGCCGGCGACATGCTCGGGAAGTTCAAGTACGAGATGATTGCAAAACACAAGAAGGCCTGTTTTGACACCATCCAGCGTATCCGCAAGACTCACGATATGGCATGGGGACAGGTGAGTGCGGGAAAGCCAAAACCGCGATCGGAGACGCTCATCCGGGCCCGGATGAATCTTGGAGCCAATTACGAGCGTCTCAAAAAAGCAAGGAGCGCTCTTGAGAACTTCGAGATCGGCAGGGACCATATCCGCACGTTCCTTGCCACCAGTAAGGATCCTGCAAAGATTGCCTCGGCAAAAGCGCAGCTTGCAGAAACGGAAGCCCGGATAACGGACATTCTGGCTGGCATCCGGAAGCTGGAGAAGTGGATTGCCGATGATGAGCAGATCCTCAAAGGGCAGTAAATCCCGCGGCAGGCCGTTTTTTTTAATTCCCCTGCCAGCAGTATTTTCCTCTGCCCGACACTGTTTTTTCCTGGCGACACCCCTAATAAATCACGTGAGCCCGGGTGCCGGTGAGACGCTCCGCTTCTTGATGCGGGCTGAATAGACAATGAGGGCCAGCTCGCCATCCGGGGTGATACGGTACAGTTTTTCCTGGCCGGTTGCCGTACCGGCCTCCTCCTCGATAAGGTTCCAGCCTGTAAGGGTTGCGATTATTGAGGAGAACTCCTCAAGCGAGAGTTCATGACCGTCAGGTTCCCCCCCCTGATTGCGGACCGGGATCTGCCATGCCCGGGCCTCTGAGAAGAGCGTCTCTTCGGGTATGAGCATGCAGGTCTTCCTTTTGTGCTCCTGCCCCCGGAAGAGGATGGTCAGGATCACGAGGTTGTGCGGGTTGGCAGGCAGGTACTTCATGGGCAGGGTCGGGACCGGCACCCGCCGGGGCGGGGAGTTCCCAAACGCGTAATAACAATCGCCCTCCACCCATAGCGCCATCGAGAAGAGTCCCAGCGAGAGCCGTTTTGGGCCGGCAGAGATGTCAAACGAGAACCGGGCATTGGGATGATCGCTGAATATCCCAAGAACCGGGTCGCGGATGGCATCGAAGGTTGCCCCATCGATACTGACCAGCGAACAGGGGATGTTACAAGACAGGGAGATGGCATTGACCTCATCTACCGCATTGCGAATGTCGCACTTCCAGATTCGTTTCCGTGCATCGTCCCGGGATGAATTGGTGTACACCTCTTTTTCCGCAAAGACGATCGTGTGCGTTACGGTCTGGAGTTCCTCAAGAAGAGCGGGATACGTTGCATGGATGTTGTCGCCCGCACTGATGATGAGAAAATGCTCCCCGGGATCCATGGATAGTATCGGGTGTTTGACGATAAATGACTGACCGGTGTTCCGGCAGGAAAAAAAGTGATGTTAGATGAAGATCGGTGCAAGCACGAGCGTCAGCGTAGCGAGAAGCTTGATGAGCACGTGGAGCGACGGGCCGGCAGTGTCCTTGAAGGGGTCGCCGAGCGTGTCACCGATGACGGCTGCCTTGTGGGCTTCGCTGCCCTTGCCGCCATGGGCACCGGTCTCGATGAATTTCTTGGCATTGTCCCATGCACCGCCGCTGTTGTTGAGGATGAGTGCAAGGAGGATACCGGTGATCGTCGCGACCATGAGGAAGCCGGCAAGGGCTTCGTACTTCATGGTGACCCCGATGACGACCGGGAACGCGATCACAAGGAGGCCCGGAAGAACCATGTTCCTGAGGGCGCCCTGGGTTGTGATATCGATGACCGCTGCATAGTCCGGCTTCTGGGTGCCTGCCATGATGGCGGGGTTCTTGAACTGGATGCGGACGGCATCGATCACGGACTGTGCGGTCTTGGAGACTGCCCGGATGGCGAGGCTCGCAAAGAGGAAGACGAGCATGGCGCCGAGGAGTGCCCCGACAAAGACGTCAACGCTTGCCAGGTTGACGACATCGAATGCCTTGCCGGTGAGCTTGGCGATGTCGGCCATGTAGGCGTTGAAGAGCAGGAATACTGCAAGGGATGCACTGCCGATGGCATACCCCTTGGTGAGTGCCTTGGTGGTGTTGCCGGCTGCATCGAGCTTGTCCATGCGGTTGCGGACTTCTTCGGGAGCCTGGCTCATCTCAACAATACCGCCGGCATTGTCAGCGATGGGGCCGAAGGTGTCCATGGTGAGGACATAGGCACAGACCATCAGCATACCAATGGTTGCAACGGCAGTACCGTAGAGTCCGCCGTTCGGGATACCGGTCATGGTCCCGCACCAGTACGAGAGGAGCAGGGAGACGCCGATGAGGACTGCGGGAATTGCCGTGGTCTCGAGACCAACGGAGAACCCGGTGATGATGTTGGTTGCGGCTCCGGTCTCTGAGGCGTCAGCAATCTCCTTTACCGGCCGGTAGTGGTGGTCGGTGTAGAAGAGGGTGACCCTGAGGAAAGCAACGGAGAGGGCGATACCCACGAAACCTGCAAGGACGAAGTAGATCCAGTTGGGTGTTGCCCCAAGGAGCCAGTAGACTCCGCCAGCAAGGAAGACCGCCGAGATGATGGCGGTGATGTAGTATCCGCGGTTCATGGCGTCCATCGGGTCGGCACCGTCTTTTCCCTTGACAGAGAGGATACCGATCATGCTCGCGAGGAGACCAAGTGAACACATGACGATGGGGAAGAGGATACCGTTGACACCAAAGATGGGGAAGAGCGCGACACCGAGGATCATTGCACCGATGTTCTCGGCTGCCGTGGACTCGAAGAGGTCAGCGCCACGGCCGGCGCAGTCCCCGACGTTGTCGCCGACGAGATCTGCAATGGTGGCCGGGTTCCGGACATCGTCTTCAGGGATACCGGCCTCGACCTTGCCGACAAGGTCTGCACCGACATCTGCGGCTTTCGTGTAGATCCCGCCGCCGAGCTGGGCAAAGAGTGCCACGAACGAGGCACCGAAGGCGAACCCGATGACAACGAACGGGGTGTGCATCGGATCTGCGCCGAGCGCGATGTACGTCAGCGAGACACCGAGGAGCGACATCGAGGTGATGATCAGGCCGGAGATGGCCCCGCCACGGAACGAGAAGTCAAGTGCCTTCCCATCGCTGGTCTGGGCTGCGGCTGCCGTGCGGATGTTCGTCCTGACGGCAATCCACATGGCAACGACACCTGCTACGGCACTGCAGGCAGCACCGACGATGAACGCGGCTGCTGTTGCAAGGGCAAGGTCTCCCTGTCCGGTGAAGTAATACACCGCAAAGATCACCACGGCAAATACGATGGTGAGCACGGCGATAGTCGAGTACTGGCGCTTGATGAATGCTTCCGCACCCACCCGGATCGCGTCGGAGACCTCGCGCATCTTGGGCGTTCCCTCGTCCTGTGAGAGGAGATTACGCGTAAGGATTGCAGCAAGACCCAGAGCGATGATGCATATTGCAATAACAATGAGTAATACTTGATCGATCATTCCATGACCTCCCCGTTGTGCCATACGGGACACTGCAGACCGGTGGTACGATACGTATTGACCGCACGAAACTATACCGCCGGAAGAGGGCCCGGATAACACACCAGGCATGATATACTGGTATCGGCAGACACCTGCCAGACCGGAACCAAAGGAGGGCGCTACGACTCCCGGGAATTTCCCCGAACACTCCCGCAACCCATCCTATGAGATCATTAGTGCTTTTTTCGAACATTAAACTTTTATCTTGAGATCTCCGGTTTGCGCCACATTCTGGTGCAGTCTGGTGCATTTTCGGGAAAAAAAGTGGGTTTTGGCCTGATTCTGAATATCCGGGGAACTCTTCACGACCCGATCGCGCACAATTCAATATGATTAATAATGCAAAATTCCAATATTCCTCCCGGGAGGGTATCTGGTGCATATCTCGCAGCTGTTAATATTTCTCATCCTGTTTCCACTCATCGCCGCGTTCTTCCTGCTGATCGCAAGAAAGGATCCTGAACGCGAATGGATCGTCAAACTGTCAGCACTGGCAATCGGTATCGTCAGTGTGTACCTGCTCATCACGACGTATAATAAGGGGACGTTGCTGGTATCAGCCATTCCGGCAGAGCCGACCGGGCTTATCATGTTCCTTCTCGAGATGCTCATTGCCGTCTATATCCTGTATCTCGGTATCACGTACAAGCGCTGGCTTGTTGTCGGGCTCATCCTTGTCCAGTCCGTGATGATGCTGTACTTTGAACTGGTCTGTTCCCATTCGGTTCATATCCAGGCGAACCTGTTCAGCGACGAATTATCAATCATCATGGCACTGATCATCGGTATCATCGGCAGCCTGATCTGCGTCTATTCGCTCGGGTACATGAAGTTCTTCCACGAACACCACCCCGAGATGCCGGACAAGCGCCCCTGGTTCTTCGCCATCCTGTTCCTCTTCCTTTCGGGCATGTTCGGGCTGGTCTTCTCCAACAATATCATCTGGGTCTACTTCTTCTGGGAGATCACCACGCTCTGTTCCTTCCTCCTTATCGGGTATACAAAGACCGAGGAGGCAACCAACAACGCCTTCCTGGCGCTCTGGATGAACCTGCTCGGCGGTGTTGCGTTTGCCGGAGCGATCATCTGGCTTGCAATGTTTGGAAGCGGCATGATGGGACTTGATGAACTCACAACCAGCGGAAAAGTCATTGCGCTCATCCCCGCGGCTCTCATCGGTTTTGCCGGGCTCACCAAGGCAGCCCAGCTCCCGTTCTCCGCGTGGCTTGTCGGGGCAATGGTTGCACCAACCCCGGTATCGGCACTCCTTCATTCGAGCACCATGGTCAAGGCCGGGGTCTACATCCTTGTCCGGTTTGCTCCCGTCTTCGATTCCACGGTCACCGGGTACCTGATAGCCATGGTGGGTGCGCTCACGTTCCTGATAGCCTCGGGGATTGCGATATCCCAGTCGAATGCGAAGAGGGTGCTTGCCTACTCCACGATTGCGAACCTTGGTCTCATTGTTGCCTGTGCCGGTATCGGAACCTACGAGGCAATCTGGGCAGCGATTCTCTTAATCGTCTTCCATGCCATCGCAAAGTCTCTCCTCTTCCTTGCCACGGGAACCGTCGAGCACCGGATCAAGAGCCGGGAGATCGACGACATGAACGGGCTTATCGTCCGGATGCCGAAGATCGCCGCGATGATGGTCATCGGTATTGCGGGAATGTTCCTGCTGCCGTTTGGGATGCTCATCTCCAAGTGGGCGGCAATAAAGGCATTCATCGATGCACCGTACGGCTTCCTGTTCATCATCATCCTTGCGTTCGGGAGTGCCATGACGCTCTTCTTCTGGGCCAAGTGGATGGGCAAGATCATCACGGTCACCCCCGACAGCCAGAATATCGAAGGCGAGGTTGACAAAAGCGAATGGGCGGCCCTCCTCTCCCTTGCCGGACTCTCGTTTATCACCACGCTCGTCTTCCCGATGCTCTCGACCCATCTTCTTGAGCCGTACCTCCTGGCAAACTACGGCAATGTAGCCCGGCTCTCGCAGGACAACATCATCATCATGATCCTGATGCTCCTCATCCTGATGGTCATGCCCCTGAGTATCCTGCTGCCAAAGCACAAACACCGGCACCTTGCACCTTACATGTGCGGGAGACCGACAACCCACGATATGCGCTTTGCCGGCTCCCTTGGTGTCCAGAAAAAGACCGTGCTCTCCAACTACTACCTTGAGGACTGGTTTGGTGAGAAGAGACTGAAGAGCTGGGGTATCTGGATCTGTTCGGCCATCATCTGTATCATGGTCCTCTCGGCCGTGTTCAGGGGGGTGATCCCATGATCGACATCCTCATGGCCATCGTCTTCGTGCTGGTGGCGCCTGTCATCGGGGGTCTTGTTGCCGGTATCGACCGGAAGGTCACCGCCCACATGCAGGGCAGGGTCGGCCCGTCGGTCTTCCAACCGTTCTACGATGTCGGCAAACTCTTCGAGAAGGAGAACGCTGTGGTGAACGAGACCCAGATCTTCTACGTGATCTGTTACATCATCTTCATGGCCTTCACGGGAGCGCTCTTCTTTGCCGGAGGCGACCTCCTGCTTGTCATCTTTGCGCTCACGCTCGCCCAGGTTTTCCTGGTCCTGGGTGCCTTTGCCGCAAACTCCCCTTACAGTTACATCGGGGCGGAGCGCGAACTGCTCCAGATCATGGCCTACGAACCGATGGTCATCTTAACCGCGGTGGGGATGTTCGTTGCCACCCGGAGTTTCAATGTCTCCGAGATCGCAACCACCACCATACCCGTCGTGCTGCTCATCCCGGGCATCTTCCTTGGGTTCCTGTACACGCTGACCATCAAGCTCCGCAAGTCCCCGTTCGATATCTCCACCTCGCACCATGCCCACCAGGAGATCGTCAAGGGGGTAACCACAGAGTTCTCCGGCCCTTCGCTGGGTCTCATCGAGATCACCCACTGGTACGAGACCGTCCTCCTGCTCGGGCTCCTGTACCTCTTCTTTGGCTGGAACCCGCTTCTTGGCGTCGTGGCCATTGTCGTCCTGTACCTTATCGAGATCCTCATCGACAACACCAATGCCCGTGTGCGGTGGCAGTTTGCCGTCAGGAGCGCGTGGCTTGTTGCCCTCATCGTTGGGGTAATCAACCTTGCCGTCCTGTACTTCCTCTCAGGAGGTGTACCATGACCTACCTTGCAAAGTCTCCCTGGCTTATCCACTACGATGCATCGAGTTGCAATGGCTGCGATATCGAGGTCCTGGCCTGCTTAACCCCGATGTACGATGTCGAGCGGTTCGGGATCATCAATACCGGCAACCCCAAGCATGCCGACATCTTCGTGGTTACCGGCGGGGTCAATGAGATGAACCGTGCGGTCATCCAGAACATCTACAACCAGATGCCGGATCCCAAAGTCGTGGTTGCCGTGGGCATCTGCGCCTGCTCGGGTGGGGTCTTCCGCGAGTGTTACAATATTGCCGGGGGTATCGACATGCTCATTCCGGTGGACGTGTACGTGCCCGGCTGCGCAGCCCGCCCGGAGTCGATCATCGATGGTATCGTGACGGCTCTTGGTATCCTTGAAGAGAAACGGAAGAAGAACGTGCATTCGCCGGAAGTTATTGACCGCGGGTACCCTGAACACCAGCGGGATGCACGAGGAGGTGCACAATGATGGAACCCCAGACCATCGTCGAGATCACTATCGGAGACGTCATACCGAAAGCCGAACAGGCAAAGAAGGACGGGCATCGCCTTGTGCTGATGAGCTGTACGAAGATCGAAGATACGTTTGAGATCGTCTACACGTATGAAAAGAACCTCAAACTTGCCAATTACCGCATCACGGTAAAACAGGAAGACGAGATCCCAAGCATCTCCGGGATATACTGGGGATCGTTTGTGTACGAGAACGAGATCAACGACCTGTACGGCCTCAACGTGAAAGGCATCAATATCGACTTCAAGGGCACGTTCTTCCAGACTTCGGTCAAACATCCCTTCAATGTCACAATCACCAGGGGGGACGACGCATGTCAAAACAGATAATCGTCCCGTTCGGCCCGCAGCACCCCGTGCTCCCCGAACCCATCCATCTCGATCTCGTGCTTGAAGATGAGAAGGTCATCGACGCCATCCCCACCATCGGGTACATTCACCGGGGCCTCGAGAAACTCGTGGAGAAGCGGGAGTATACCGAGTATGTCTTCATCGCCGAGCGTATCTGCGGGATCTGCAGCTTCATCCACAGCCAGACGTATGTGCAGGGCATTGAGCAGATCATGGGACTCGAAGTCCCCGAGCGTGCGCAGTTCCTGCGGACCATCTGGGGCGAATACTCAAGGATGCACTCCCATCTCCTCTGGCTCGGGCTCTTTGCCGACTCCATGGGCTTTGAGAGCGTCTTCATGAACGCGTGGCGCCTCCGGGAACACATCCTTGACGATCTTGAATCCACCACGGGTGGCCGGGTCATCCAGGGTGTCTGCAAGGTAGGCGGCGTCCGAAAGGATATCGCTCCTGAGAAGCTCGACGAGATGCTCAAAGGGCTCAAAAACCTTGAGCACGAGCTCAATGAACTCAACAATGTCTTTTTGTTCGACCAGTCCATGAAACACCGGCTCAGGGGAGTCGGGAAACTCAGCAGCGAGGACGCGTATCAGCTCGGGGCGGTTGGCCCGACCGGCCGCGGCAGCGGCATCGACATCGATATGCGGAGCACCGGCTATGGGGCATTCAATAAGATCAACTTCAAACCCGTGGTTGAGCACGATGGCGACTGTTATGCCCGCTGTGCCGTCCGGGCAAAGGAGACGATCGCCTCGATCGACATCATTGAGCAGTGCATCAGGAAGATCCCCGATGGCCCGGTGGATATGAAAGTGACCGGTGCACCGGATGGCGAGTACTTCAGCCGGACCGAGCAGCCCCGGGGCGAGGTCATCCACTACATCAAGGGTAACGGTAAGAAGAACCTCTTGAGGCATAGGGTGCGGACACCGACATTTACGAACATTCCGCCGCTTGTCACGCTCTTAAAGGGCTGCGAGCTGGCGGATGTACCGGTCGTTGTGCTGAGTATCGATCCCTGTATCGGTTGTTCGGAGAGGTGAGATGCGATGACCATTTTCCAGGCTACAAAGACCGTCCTAAAGAGCCTCTTCTCCCGGCCCGCAACCCTGATGTACCCGGCAAAACCGGCCAAGATTACCGCCAATACCCGCGGCCATGTGACTATCGATCCGGCCAAGTGTATTGCCTGCCGGATGTGCCAGCGCAAGTGCCCCACGCAGGCGATCTGTGTCGAGCCAAAAGAGAAGACCTGGCAGATCGACCAGATGCGCTGCATTGTCTGTAGTGCCTGCGTGGATGCCTGCCCGACCAAGTGCTTAACGATGAACAACCAGTACCGCCCGGCCATGACTGCCCGGGGCGGACTCGAGAAGGTCACCGTGGCGGGGCCAAAGAAGAAGGAGCCGGCAGCAGACGCAGAAAAACCGGAAGAAAAACCAAAGGAGTAACTCTTTTTTTTTAAGAGGGGGTTTTAACGAGTGCTGTTCAAGAAAGTATGCCCCCGGTGCGGCCGACGATACCCGAAGAATTTTGATGCCTGCCTTGAGTGCGGGTCGCCGCTCATCGATACTGAGAAGGAAGAAAAGAAGGAAAAACTGAAACACTATCTCCCCCTTCTGGGGGCGCTTCTTCTCTGCGGTGCCATCATTGCAGCACTGCTCTTTGTTGTCATTCCTCTTGTCCAGTTGTCCCTTGCATCCGGTCAGGAATTCGGGACGATAAGCAAGTCTGCGGGACAAACAGCAATCAGTACGTATCTCATGAACCAGCCGGCAAGCGATGGCAACCTTGAGATCAGTATGGGAAAAACCCGCAACGGGGCGGCGAGTGCCAACAGCAAACAGTTCTTTTTTGTTACGGCCAGTATCAAAAACCTGCGGCCGGACCGTTCCGTGCGGGTAAGCAAGGGTGATTTCATCATTCTTGATGCTCTCGGAAATCCGTATCCCTCGCTTGCCCTTGGCGATAAGGTCGCCCAGGAGATCGCCCCTCTCGATTCAGGATCCTATGATATCATGTTCGAGATACCGCAGGATACGCCCTCCCCCAAGATCCAGTTCAGTTTTCCTGCAAGTGCCGACCACAGTGCACAGACTGTCTTTTTCCTCCTGCAATAAGGTCCGGGACCGGAAGTGCGCCAATCCATAAAACCGGGGGAGATCCGTGGTATTGGTGTGAGGGAGCATCTCCCGATAACAGGAATGCCGGGGATTAAAACACCGGTTTTATATGAATGCAGGTATCTGTTTTACATAAAACGGTGCAGTATCCATGTTCTCGGTCCTCCTCATCGATGATGAACCCGATGTTCTCAATGTCTTCCGGCTTCTTGCAGAACGAGCCGGTGACATGACCATCCATACTGCAGGATCGGCCCACGAGGCGTTTGGCCACCTTGAGAAGAACCGGTACGATGCCATCATCGTGGATTTCGACATCCCCGAGATCAACGGCATCCAGTTCCTCAAGATCCTCCGGTCCCGCCGGGACACCACGCCGGTCATCTTTTTTACCGGGGCCGGGCGGGAGCACACCGCCATTGAGGCGCTGAACAACGGGGCAAATTTCTATCTCAAGAAAGCCGACGATCCCCCCCACCACCAGTACCAGCAGCTGGTATCAATGGTGAAGAGTGCTGTTGAGGGTCACTACCTGGGAAAACGTGTGGGAACCTCACAGAAAGTGATCGAAGAGATGGTCCATTTCACTTCCGATCCGGCTTTTGCGATCGACCGCGACGGGAGCGTGATTGCCTGGAACGACTCGCTTGAGCAACTGACGGATATACCGGCTGCGGAGATGATGGGAAGGAGGGATTACGTGTATGCCGAACCCTTCTTTGGCATGCGGAAAAAGACCCTCTTGGACCTTGTACATGCCCCGGACGAGGAGATCAAAAAACACCAGTATATGCTGATAAGCCGGATCCCAAAAGGGCTGGTCATTGCGGTCACAAGGGGGAAGCGGAAGGACGGGCGTGAGTGGACTCTCTGGACCAAGGCGATGCCTCTTAATGACGCGCAGGGAAATTTTATCGCTACGGTCGGGACCGTCAGGGATGTCACGAACACGTTCAGCGATGTCGTCATCAAGGAGAAGGAGAGTCTCAACCCCTTCGATATCCCCTCCACAGAAACCACCCCTGTTGCATCTGGTGGTCTTATTGACAGGATTCTTGGGAAAGCCATGGTCCAGTACAAGGAAGGGGCCGTCCTGATGAGCCGGGAGAAGAACTATGACGGGGCGATCGCGGCCTTTGACCGGGCGCTGCAGATTGACGGGAACCTCGCCTGTGCCTGGAATGACCGGGGGATCTGCTACCGGGCGAAGGGGGATCATACCATGGCACTGAAGTCCTGCCTGAAGGCTGTCGAGCTGGCATCGGAGAATGTCGAATGCCTCTATACCCTGGGCGAGACGCTCGAAACGATCGGTCTTTTGCATATGAACAGCAAGTATCTCGATTCCGCCATCCAGGTCTTCAAGATGGTGGCAAATATCATGCCCAATAACATGGCGGCATGGAACCACCTGGGTGTCTGCTATAAAGAGATGGGAAAGCCCGAGGAGGCCAAGTTCTATTTCGACCGGGCACGGGATATCAACCTCTGGAACAAGAATACCCCGACGCCCTGCAAGCGCAGCGAGTACTACTGATCCTCTCCCGGGCAATTACGCAAACGAGAACGTCTCGGGCACGAGCGTCTGGAGATCCACGACAACCGCGAGTGCCGGCGTCGGGTTCACGTTCATCTGCTTCTGGAACTTGGTCTGGGACTGCCAGGTTCCGGCATTGATGCCAAGGACTCCCCGGTAGGTTGTAATCCCCTTGATGTGGACATGGCCGGTGTGCAGGATCTCGGGCAGGGGATCGATGATGAGCCGGTCGGTCTTCCCGGCGGCAATCGGTGTCCTGCGCCCGTATGCCGGGGCAAGGTGGCGGCGGACGAGCATCTCCTCCATCATCTGCCCGCTCTTGTCATACGAAGCACCGGGGATGAGGCCGATCATGTCATCAATGGACCGGCCATGGTACATCAGTACCCCCACCCCCTGCAGCCGGACGAGCGCCGGGTTCTCGACAAGGACGCAGTTGTCGGGGAACTTTTTTGTAAACTGCGGGGGAAGCACCGGCTGGGGCTCGGCGCCCCGGACAACGTCGTGGTTGCCCGGCGATATGATGATCTTCATGCGGGACGGCAGATCGCGCATCATCTCAGCAAACGCATCGTACTGTTCGTAGATGTTCCTGATGGTGAGTTCAGTCTCCTGCCCCGGGTAGATACCGATGCCGTCCACGAGGTCGCCGGCAATCAAAAGATACCCGAAGTCATTATCGGAGAGCCAGTCGGCGAACCGTTTCCAGCTCTCCTCAAGGAAGGTGTCGCTCCCCACGTGGACATCGGAGATGAAGACCGCTTTCCCCGGCTTCTCGCTCTTGTAGGGTGCATTGTCGATCCGGATATCGGGCCGGTACAGGATCTCGGCAAAGAAGAGCTTGCCGTCGTTCGAGAGCTTGCCCTTGACACCTATCACCTCGTCGTGGATGATCTTCTCGGCATCGGTAAAGGCCGGGCGGTCTTTCCGGAAGAGCACGGAGATGGATGCCGAGGTGTCTTCAATCTCAGCGATCCGGTGCCCGTTCTTTGTTGTACTGACGTCAACGACCATCCCGATGACCGTGCACTCTTCCTGCCGGTAACGGGTATTTTTGGTGAGCGCCTCGATGGGCATGGCACCGGCCCTTGCCCGGATCATGCCCCCGAGCCGGCTGAACCGGTCGCGGAAGTAGAGGAGGTAATCGCTCGTCCCGTTCACCGCGCCCGAAGTTCCGGCGATGCCGGATACCACTTCAACCTCAGGTTCGATGTTGAACCGCGTCCCGTCCCGCGTGGGGCGGACTCCGGGGATGTGCTTTGCCGAGACGACGATGGCGTCCTTTGGGACATTGGCGATGATGCGGTCGATCAGGTCCTCCTCGTCCTGCTCCAGGATGTAGCGCACCACTTCGGGGTGCACCTGGAGTTTGGTATCGAGGAACCGGTGCGTGATCGCCTTCGCATCGAGCATACCAGAATATCGGCGGCAGAGAAAATATAGCCTGTTGTTCCGGCAGGGAAAAATTTGTGCTGCATGGCACGGGTTGATAACCCTGCCCTCCAAACCCTGTACTTGCGCGAACGGGGCAAACAGCCATGGAAGAAGCGATCCTCTCAACGGTAATACTGGGCTTTCTCATCGGCCTGACCGGGGCACTTGCCCCGGGGCCCACGCTGGTTGCCACCATCAACGCCTCCCTTGCCGGGAACTGGACAGCAGGTCTTAAGGTCTCGCTTGGGCATATCATCATCGAGACGGGGATCTTCTTTTTGATCATCATCGGTCTTGCCAGCATTGCCACCCCCTACACAACAGCGATAGCCGTTATTGGGGGTCTGGCGCTCATCGTCTTTGGTGCCATGACCCTCTCCGGCAGCCGGACGGCAACCCTCTCCGCTGCGCCACCGGTGGCTGTGGCGAGCCCCTGCCTTGCCGGGTTCCTGACGAGCGCTGCCAACCCCTACTTCTGGATCTGGTGGCTCTCGGTGGGAAGCGCCCTCCTCATCTCGTCCCTTGAAGGCGGGCTCATCCTTGCCATTGCCTTTATGGCAGGCCACTGGGGTGCGGATACCGCGTGGTTCACCTTTGTCTCCACCACCGTTGCACAAGGCAAGACAATCCTTTCCGATACAACGTATCACCGGATCATGACGGCCTGCGGGATCTTTTTGATCCTTTTCGGGCTGTACTATCTCACCGGTCCCCTCCTGTCCCGCTAGGCAAACCCCGCATGGTTAATGTGGTGAGGATCCAACACTATTACCAGCAAAAGGACGATCCAGATGGCCGACCCCGCACCAACCAGCGACACGAAATCCCCGCTTCAACAGTTTTGCTCAAGCGACCACTGGGCAGTCTCGCTCTCCCGCGATCTCCTCTGGGTTGTTGCCGTGGTCGGCAGTATCGCGTTGTTCCTCTACCTTGTCTGCGGAACCTGGCCGGCGGTCGTCACCATCGAGTCCGGCAGCATGATCCCCAACATGAACATCGGGGACCTTGTGGTGGTTGTCGAGAAGGACCGGTTCGGGGCGCTTCAGACCTGGGATGACGGGAAGGCGTCCGGTTACCAGAAGTTCGGGGACTACGGGGACGTGATCATCTACCGGCCGAACGGGGTCACGGACATGTGGGCGTCGGTAGGGCTCCTGCCGCTTTCTCAGCAGCACCCGATCATCCACCGTGCCATGATCTGGACTGAGGCCGGGCAGCCTGTTCCCTTGTACATCAACCCGTATCGCGGCTCCGTCACCCCGACAGGGTACCTCCCGGTTGCGGTGAGCGGTGAGACTTCGGATGGGTTCCGGATTCTTACCACGCCGGGGATCGTCTCACCGCTCCCGAATTTCACTCATTCGGGCCGTGATGTGAGCTGGATGTCTCCGCGTGGGAACTATGTCCTGCCCGCAGACACCCTGATTAAGGATTCCGGGTATGTCCGGGACACCGAGACGCTCGCATCCCATGGCGGGTACATCACGAAGGGCGACAACAACAACTTCAGCGACCAGGGATACCTGACCATTGACGGTATCGGAAGCGTAAAACCCGTGGAGAAGGACTGGGTCATCGGAAAAGCCCTCTTCACCGTTCCGTACGTCGGTCTCCTCCCGCTCCATATCGGGCCGGTGATTGTCATTGTCATCATCCTGATGGTGCTCCACGAGCTCTACCTCCGCAGAAAAGAGGATGAAGAGAAGAGAAAACCGCAGAAGAAGAGTAAAAACCGGCGGTAAGGTGGCTGACCATGGCAGACATAGCAACCCTCGTATCCGATGTTCTGGAAGGCCACCGGCTCACGGAACCCGAAGCAACGCTCCTGATGAAAACCAAGGGGCGCGACACCCTTGCCATCCTGAATGCCGCCGACGAGATGCGGGAGCGCCGGGTCGGCGACGTGGTCACGTACGTGCGCAACCAGAACCTGCACGTGACCAATATCTGCAAGAACCTCTGCGGGTTCTGCGGGTTTGGCCGGAAGGCAACCGACGAGGGGGCGTACTGCCACGACAAGGCAGGGATCCAGGCGCAGGCAAAACTCGCGTACGAACGCAACGTCACCGAGATCTGCCTGCTCTCGGGTGTCCACCCGGGCTTTACGCTCGACACCTATATCGACATCATGCATGGGATCCATGAAGTTGCTCCGGGCGTCCATATCCACGCGTTCAGCCCGGACGAGGTTGCGCATGTGGCACACCGGGGGAAGATGACGACTCCGGAAGTCATTGCCCGGCTCAAAGAGGAGGGGCTTGGCACCATCCAGGGGACGGCAGCCGAGATCCTCGTGGATTCTGTCCGTAAGGTCATCTGCCCCCGCAAGGTGCCGACCGCTGACTGGGTCCGGATCATCAAAGAGGCGCACGGCGCCGGCCTGCGTTCAACCGCCACGATCATGTATGGATCGTACGAGACGGCAGAAGATCAGGCCCGGCACCTCGACATCCTGCGGGGGATCCAGGACGAGACCGGCGGGTTCACCGAGCTCGTCACCCTCCCGTTCGTCCACACCAACACCCCGCTCTACCAGCAGGGACTCGCCCGGGCCGGGCCTACGGGAAGGGAAGACCTCCTGATGCTCGCGGTATCCCGGCTCTTCCTGAACAATTTCGATAACATCCAGGTGGCGTGGGGGAAAGTCGGCCTGAAGATGACCCAGCTCGCCCTCCTTGCGGGGGCAAACGACCTTGCCGGCACCATGTTCACCGACGACGTCACGGGCGATGCCGGCGCATCAGGTTCGGATTACCTCGACCCTGCCGACATGGAACGGATCGTCTCCGATATCGGCCGGAACCTCAGGCAGCGGACTACGCTGTACGAGCCGGTCTCTCCACGGGGGGGATAGATCCCATGGCAACCCAGGGCGGCTCCAGGATCGCGGTGGTCGCGGCGATCATCGGCATCCTCGTCATCGCGGTCACCAAGTTCATCGCCGCAGCCATCACCGGCTCATCGGCCATGATCTCCGAAGGTATCCATTCGGTTGTCGATACCGGAAACGGCCTGCTCGTCCTCCTCGGTATGCGGCAGGCACAGAAGCAGGCCGACGAGACCCACCCGTTCGGGTACGGCAAGTCGCTTTACTACTGGACGCACATCGTCGCGGTCTCGATCTTCGGTATCGGTGGCGGCATGTCGCTCTACGAAGGGATCGCCCATATGCGTCACGTGGCGCCGGGAACTCCCATGGGAGACCCGACGGCAGCATACATCGTTCTCGGCATCGCGCTTCTGGTCGAGGGCGGATCGTTCTCGGTTGCGATCCGGCAGTTCCTGCAGGCCAAGGGGGAGATGGGTGCATGGGAGTACATCCGCCACTCCAAGGACCCGAGCCTGTACACGGTTGTCCTCGAAGACAGCGCGGCGATGCTCGGCCTTGTCTTTGCATTCCTCGGGATCTTTTTAGGCCACCTCTTCAACAATCCCTATCTCGACGGCCTTGCCTCGATTGCCATCGGCCTGCTCCTGATGAGCGTTGCCGGTGTCCTCGCATCGCGGACCATGGGCCTGCTGCTCGGCGAGGGGGTCTCTCCCGACGAACTCCGGGACATCTGGACCCGCGTGGAGTCTGACCCGGCTGTCGAACGGGCCGGGCTCATCCTGACCATGTACATGGGCCCGCACGACCTCCTCGTGAATATGGGCGTCTGCTTTGTTCCGGGCACCACGGCAGAGGAGATGCACGGGGCGATCCGGCGTATCGAAGCCGACCTGAAGGGTGCTTTCCCCGAGATCAACCGGGTCTATATCGAGGCCGAGTCGCTGCCCGCCGAAGGGGCGCCGGCTTCGTGCCGGTTGTGAGCAGGATAACGCCGCGATGGAGATACGGGATTTTTTAGTATCGTGAAAAAAAAGGATGGGTATCAGAGGAGTTCCAGCGCCTGCCGGCCGGTCATGCCGTTTTTTATCCCCCGGCCCATTGCGGAGCGGTTTGCCTCCTTGACAATTCCCTTCATGATATCATCGATATCCTCGATCGAGGGTCCAAGGGACGGCCGGACTTTTGCAGCGGGGTAACTGAAGGAATCGAGGGCTGCAACATCGAATGCACCGCACCCGACAAGGCCCACATCTGTCTTGACCGCTACAAGGTTTGCCGGGCCGAGCGGGATGATGAACCCCTCTGCAACTTTTCTGGTCAGTCTGACTTCTACCTGCTTCATAGCGTTCCTGTAGAGATTGTTGGTGCACCGGAATAAGAAACATGCGGCAGGTATTCGATAGCTTTACCTTATTACAGGCGCCACACTGGTCAGTACAGTGCGAAGGTGTAGCATGGATAAGACTCTTCAGACACTCCTTGATGATCTGGTCGGGGGGCACCGCATGACCGATGAGGAGGCCACAACCCTCTTTGGGATCCGCGACCGGCAGATCTGGGATATTGCCCGGGTTGCCGATATGATGCGCGAAGAGCGGGCGGGCAATGCCGTGACCTATGTCCGGAACCAGAACATCAACGTGACGAACCTCTGCGTGAATGCCTGCGGGTTCTGCGGGTACTCGAAGAAGCCGGGCGAAGAGGGGATCTATTTCCATGACAAGGCGGCTATCCAGGAGAAAGCGGCAATGGCCCACGGGCGGGGCGTCTCCGAGATCTGCACGGTGAGCGGGCTCCACCCGGACTTCACGGCGCAGTCGTATACCGATGTCTACCGCTGGATCTGCGAGGCGGCACCGGGTGTCCATCTCCATGCCTGCAACCCGATGGAAGTGGCCTACGCGGCAAAGAAGAGCGGCCTTGCAACCGTCGAGGTGCTGAACCGGATGAAAGAGGCCGGCCTTGGCTCGATGTGCGGGACGGCAGCCGAGATCCTGGTGGATTCGGTCCGGGACCGGATCTGCCCCCAGAAGATCCCAACCAAAGAATGGGTGCGGATCATCACGGAGGCGCACGGGCTTGGGATCCGGACAACGGCAACCATCATGTACGGCCACTGCGAGACGGATGAGGACCGGGTCCGGCACCTTGCCATCCTGCGCGACATCCAGGACGAGACCGGGGGTTTTACCGAGTTTGTCCCCCTCTCGTTCATCCACATGAACACCCCCCTCTTCCGGGCCGGGAACGCCCGGGCGGGGGCAACCGGCAGGGAGGATCTCCTGATGGTTGCCATCAGCCGGCTCTTCCTCGACAACTTCAAAAACATCCAGGTGTCGTGGGTGAAAGAGGGCATCAAGCTTGCCCAGCTGGGCCTGATTGCCGGGGGAAACGATCTTGGCGGCACGATGTTTGAGGAGAGCATCTCGAAAGGTGCCGGCGCCACCAATACCGATTATCTCGACCCGGCCGAGATGCAGCGGGTGGC
>JBFYKS010000089.1:0-6790 GCA_041305785.1 Methanoregula sp.
CTCATCTGGTCGGAAGGCGCGATCTTCATCATCGGGTTTGAGCAGGGGCTTGCCGCGTGGAAGCCGTTGTTGAAGAAGGGCGGGTACCTGGTCGTCTCCGATGCCGCCTGGTTCGAGCCAAACCCCCCGGAGGAGCTCATGCAGTGGTGGAAAGCGGAAGGGTATACCCCTGCAACAGAAGAGGAACTGGCCGGGCGGGTGAAGAACGCCGGGCTCCGGCTCGTTGCCACGTACCGCCTGCCCGAAGAGGGCTGGTGGGAGAACTACTATGTCCCGATGCTCGCCCGGATCGCAGAGCTCAGGAAGACCCATGGATCCGTGCCGGAGAATGCAGCAATCCTCGACTCGCTTGAGGCGGAAGCGGAGACGTACCGGAAGTTCAAGCGGTACTACGGGTACACGTTCTTTGTGATGCAGAAGCCGTAACAGGAAGAACCGGCGCTTTTTCGTTGTGCTCTTTGCTGTCAGGAAGGTTTCCCCCCCATTTTCCGGGTGAAAGGAACAATTTCCGCTCTCCCTCCCTTTTGACCGTCATCCTGAAATTCAAAGGGAACCCTCAGGTACTTACCTATGACCAGGGACATTGACCGGCGAATACAGATCCTGGCAACCTCCCTCAACGCAGATTATTATGGCGTGGCGGATCTTGCCCCTGCCCGCGATTTCATCCATGCGCAGGGAGGCGAGCGGGTGAGCCGGTACCCGCGGGGCATCGTTATCGGCATGCGACTCCAGGACAGCATGGTCGATCTCCTTCCCGACGGCGACAAAGCGGGTGCAATCCTGTACAGGCACACCAGTTACGATGTCGTCAACAGCGCCCTCGACCAGATCGCGCTCCGGGTGGCAAACGTGCTCCAGCACGCTGGATATGGAGCGTTTCCCATCCCCGCGTCAAAACGGACGGACGATGAGCAGATCTGCGGGATCTTCTCCCAGAAGCTTGCGGCACACCTTGCCGGCCTTGGGTGGATCGGGAAGAGCTGTCTGCTCATCACCCCCACGCAGGGTCCGCGGGTACGGTGGGTGACGGTTCTCACCGATGCGCCGCTGGTGGCGACCGGGTCCCCGATCGAGCCGCGGTGCGGGAAGTGCACGGCCTGCGTGGATATCTGCCCGGCGCACGCGTTCACCGGCCGGATCTTCTCGATGGATGAGCCCCGCGAGATGCGGTTCGATGCCGCTGCCTGTGAACGTTACCTTACGGAGCAGGAAACAAAACAGGGCGTTGCTGTCTGCGGGCTCTGCCTGTGGGTCTGCCCGCACGGGAGGAAGGGGGGCAGCGAGAGCAAAAAACCGAAGAACTGATCCGGATTTCACGGGGCAAAAGCCTTTCCCGGCTCGACGGGGCAGCCCCCCGACACAGGCCGACGGCCACTCACACAGGCGGGCAGCAGTTGAGCGGCCCGGTATAACCATTCCTTCTCTTTTTGGGCCCCACGCCCTACGGATCATCGCCGGGGATGGGTGTAACCTGTCCCACCCCCTGGCACGCGAGGTATCGTGCCCGGGACGGCAGGCGCGATGACGAACAGGATGAGGTATTTTTGGCTCTTCGATCCCATTCTCCTTGACCGGTGTGATTTTTTTACCATCGCGTTCAAGAGAGAATCAAGATGCCGGAACCCACCAGGATGCCATCGGGCTTGAGCTCCGGGAGCAGAGCCACAGAGCGGGAGCGGGCAGATGCCCTGTTCCTGAACCTCCTTGCCGCGGGAGCGCCGGCAATTCCCAAGGTCATCGCGGCCGGGCTCTCCGGCTCAGTCACCCTGTAGCCCTGAAAACCTGCAACGAAGCGATTGGCGTGCTTATTTCGTGGCTGATAGCCAGGAGGATCGCACGGGGCGATCACGACATCTACGATTACGGGATGGGAAAATTCGAGAATATTGCACGCATCGTCACCGGCAGCGTGATGATCCTCTCGTTCGTCATCCTCATCTCGGCCGCCACGTTTCGGATCTTCTACCCGGTCACCCTCAGGGACAACGGGGTATTGGCCGGTGTTTTCATCGTCGTCATCATGATGACCGTTGACCTGTATTTCTCGATTCGGAACTACCGGCTTGCCCAAGAGGAGCCTTCGCCTCTCATGGATGCCCAGTGGCACCTCTTCCGGCTCAAGGCATTTGCAAATCTCATGGTCCTCCTCACCCTTGTCCTTACGCTCCTGTGTGCCGGTTCATGGTGGACCGTGTATATCGATCCCGCCGGTTCGTTCATCGTGATGGGCATCCTGCTCTATTCCGGGTTGCGGCTGATCCGGTCCTCGTTGCCGGATCTGCTGGACCAGACCCTTGAAGAGGAACTCCAGTTTATTGTGGTGCAGGAACTGGCTGAACACTTCCATAATTACGAACAACTTCACGGGGTCAGGTCGCGACGGAGCGGGGGGTTCATCTATGTCGATATCTTCCTTGAGTTTGATGGAGATCTGCTGATGCGGGATGTGCAGGACACGATGGACCGGATGAAGATGTCGCTTGAGACAAAGATTCATGGAAGCCATGTCAATATAATTTCCACTGGCGCCCGAACCCCCGTGCAGCGGTGTGGGGACTGAACCGGCTTTTTTCCGCCCATCCATCCGGTTCAATACCGATACCGTTAATCCCTGTTCCGCGTGACAAAATATTACGCATGAGACCCTTCCTTTGTGCCCTGCTGCTCGCGGCAGCGTGCTGCACCTGCGCCATCGCCTGCGCATCGGCAGCGCCCGACTCCCGCAACGATGCCACGCCGCTTACAATCGGTGCCAATATCCGGGCAAACGCGACTGCCGCATGGAATAATACTGCTGAGGATTTCGCATTTGCCCGCCAGGGGCTGATCGCAACCTACGATCCGCTGATCATCCCGGCGGATATCCCGAACATCACCGCATGGAACGCGGCTGCGTTCCAGCGGATTGGTAACGGCACCTGTCCGCCCACCATCAACCCGCTCCTGTGCAGGCAGGCTGAGCTGAATAACATCCACGGCCTCTTCATGGTCCGGCCGGGCCTGTACCAGGTGCGCGGCTTCGATGCCTCTTCCATGACCATCGTGCAGGGGGATTCCGGCTGGATCATCATTGATCCCCTCACCTCCGTGGAAACGGCCCGGGCAGCGATGGCCCTTGTGAACCGGACGCTCGGGTACCGGCCCGTGAGGGCAGTGATTTACTCCCACCCGCACGCAGATCATTACCAGGGTGTCGGGGGGGTCACGACCCCTGAAGACGTCAGGGCAGGAAGGGTTGAGATCCTTGCGCCCGATCATTTCATGGACGCTGCCATCAGCGAGAACGTGTATGCCGGCAATGCCATGCAGCGCCGGGCGGTGTACCAGTATGGCCTCCTCCTCCCCCGTGACGAGAAGGGGCTCGTGGATATCGGCATCGGCAAGACCCTCTCGACAGGCACGGCCTCCCTGATCCCCCCGACCCGGGACATCACCCAGACCGGCCAGGAGGTCACGATCGACGGTGTCCGCATGGTGTTCCAGAAAGCCGAGAACACCGAGGCGCCGGTTGAACTGAACATCTGGTTCCCGCAGTACCGGGTCCTGTTCGTTGCCGAGAACTGCGCCGCGTCACTCCACAATATCCTGACCCTGCGGGGCGCACCGGTCCGGGACCCCCTTGCCTGGGCGGAAAGCCTGGACGAGACCCGGCGGTTATTCGGGGATGAGGCCGAGGTCATGATATCGGCGCACAACTGGCCCCGGTTCGGGAACGCAAAGGTTATCGACATCCTGGAGAACCAGCGGGACATGTACAAGTATATCCACGACCAGACCCTCAACCTGGCAAACAAAGGCTACACCATGGACGAGATAGCGGACATGGTGAAACTCCCCGCGTCGCTGGATCAGTACTGGTATACCCACGGGTTCTACGGCCAGGTCTCCATGGGCGTGAAAGCAACGTACCAGCGCTATCTTGGGTTCTATGACGGGAACCCGGTCAACCTGAAACGGCTGACCCCCGTGGAATATGCAAAAGAGATGACCTCGTACATGGGCGGTGCCGATGTCGTGATGCCACGCCTCAGGAGCGATTACGCACAGGGAAAGTACGAGCTGGTGGCGTCGATTGCGCACTACCTTGTTTTTGCCGATCCCGCGAACATGGAAGCCCGGAAGATCGAGGCAGACGCGCTCGAGCAACTCGGGTACCAGGAGGAGTCGGGTGCTGCCCGGAATGCGTACCTGACGGCAGCATCGGAACTCCGGGGGACCCTGCGTGCCCCGGGGCGGAATATGATCTCTCCGGATATCATCTCTGCCATGTCCACGCGCCAGATCCTTGACTACCTCTCCGTCCGGCTCAATGCAGCAAAAGCGGATGGGAAAGATTATGCCATGAACCTGCAGATCCGCGACACCGGTGAGACCGTCCTCATCCGTGTAAAGAACAGCGTTATCACGTACCGGCTGAACGAGACCTCACCGGAAGCGGCATTATCCGTTGAGATGCCCCGCAGGACCCTTGAGACTCTGGCGCTGAACCCCTCCGCGACACCCCGGGATGTTGTCGTGACGGGAGGCGATCCGGCGCTGTTTGACGCATTTACCGGCATGCTGGACACATTCGATCATAACTTCGCGATCGCTGTGCCGTAAGCGGGGATCTGGACAGGGTCACTTCGAAAGCTTCAGGATCCGGACCGCCAGCCACGCTGCGTTGTCGCCGTTGTCCACACCCACGCAGGCGACAGGCACCCCTTTTGGCATCTGGGCAATGGAGAGGAGCGAGTCCATCCCGTTGAGTGTCCCGCTCACGGGAACACCGATGACCGGCTTGTCGGATCGTGACGCAATGACGCCCGGAAGCGCAGCGGAGAGGCCCGCGATGGCGATGAAGATCTTACAGTCGCTTGTTTTGATATAGGCATCCAGCTTGTCCGGGTCCCGGTGGGCCGAGATGACCTGGGCATCGTACGATACCCCGTTCTCGTCAAGGACTTTTTTTACCCGGTCTGTTATCTTTGCATCCGATGCAGATCCCGAGATGATGGCAACGTCCGGCATACCTGTTATCCAAACATATATTGCGTCTTTCTTAAAATACTATGAGCAGATCTACATGGAAAACGAACTTCTCCTGATGCTGCCGGGCCCGGTGCCGATACCGGAACGCGTCCGGTTTGCAATGTCGCGTCAGGCAATCAACCACCGCAGCCCCGCGTTCGGTGCTGCATATGCCGACTGTGTACGCGTCCTCAAGACCGCCTTTGGGACCACCAATGACCTTGTCATTATCAGCGGTTCGGGAACCGCCGGCATGGAAGCCGCGATTGCCAACGTTGCACGGGACAAGAAGATCGCCTGCCTCGTCAACGGCAAGTTCGGCGAGCGGCTCTACAAGATCAGCCAGCGTTACGGAAAGGCAACCGAGATCAAATCCGAGTGGGGCACCCCGCTCAATCTCGAGGGCCTCAAAGCCCAGCTCGAGGCCGGTGCCGAGATCGTCACGCTCATCCACAACGAGACCTCGGTGGGTATCAAGAACCCCGCAGCGGAGATCGGGAAACTCTGTAAGAAGCACGACGCCCTCTTTTTGATGGACGGCATCACCTCCATCGGCGGCGACGTGGTCGAGGCTGACAAATGGGGCGTGGATATCGCCATCACCGGTTCCCAGAAGTGCTTTGCCGCACCTGCCGGCCTTGCCATGCTCTCGGTGAGCCCGCGGGCATGGGAGCGCATGACGAAGAACCCGCCGTTCTACCTCGACCTTCCCGCGTATAAGAAGAGCGCCAGCGGGACGCCGATGGAGACGCCCTACACGCCCGCGGTGCCGCTCTTCCTTGCGCTCCGCGAGGCCTGCATGATCCTCGAGGAGGAAGGACTCCCCGCCCGGATCGCCCGGCACAAAAAGATGTCCGCCGCCGTGCAGGCAGCGGCAAAGGAGTGGGGTCTTGCCCTCTTCCCGAAGATCGATGCGCTGCACAACTACTCGTCCACCGTCACCGCAATGGAATATCCCGCGGGTGTCAAAGACGATGAGATGCGGGCAGTCATCAAGAAGATGGGCATTGTTATTGCCGGCGGCCAGGACCACCTCAAGGGGAAGATCTTCCGCATCGGCAGCATGGGCGCAGTGAGCGCACCCGAGATCCTCGCAACCCTTGCCGCAACCCAGCATGCCCTGAAGAAGTGCGGCTACACGCCCAAAGGCTGCGGTGTGGGTGCTGCGGCAGAGGTGCTGGGATGAGAGTGGGTGTTGCAGACACCACCTTCGCACGCATCAACATGGGAGCCGTTGCTGTCGATGAGCTCAAGAAACACGCCACCGTGGCAATCGAACGGGTGACGGTCCCGGGGATCAAGGACCTGCCCGTTGCCTGCAAGAAACTGATCGAGGAACGAAAGTGCGACATCGTCATGGCGCTCGGGATGCCGGGCGGCAAGGACAAGGATAAGATGTGCGCCCACGAGGCATCGACCGGCCTCATCCAGTGCCAGCTCATGACGAACACGCACATCATCGAGGTCTTCGTCCACGAGGACGAGGCCAAGGACGACCGCGAACTGGCATGGCTCATGGAGCAGCGCACCCGCGAGCATGCGGTCAATGCCGTGAAGCTCGTCCTCCACCCCCGGGATCTCGAACGCGAAGCGGGCACCGGCCAGCGGCAGGGATTTGCCGATGCCGGCCCGGCCCGCCGGTAATCCAAGCGTAATAATTTATGACCAACCAAACGAGATGATAGACTATGTGTGACACCAACCCCATAAAACTCGGATTCGTTGTTGCGGAGTTCAACCGCGACATCACCTACATGATGGAGATCGAAGGCCGCGA
>JBFYKS010000090.1:0-13446 GCA_041305785.1 Methanoregula sp.
ATGAACAATATCGGTTCACACCTGAATGATGAGAATGCCCGACTAGAAAAACAGACGTCCTCGCCCGTATCCTTGTGCTCCTTATGGGGGCGACGAGGACCTAAAGCGTCGCGCAATGGTCAAGGGCTTGCGGAAGCGATAGTATTCCTTATGATGTCATGAGAAAATCCGGACAGAAGAAACCATTCGGGACATTTTCATGGATAATTCATTCAGAAACACTTCTGTGGAATTTGTGAAAGAGACCCCCCACTCTCCCAAGAAAAGGGGAAGCAGCATGTGAGAGCGATCCCCCTTGAACCCCCCAATTTTAGCAATTTTCATTCACAAAATCCTCTGCCTCGTCCATGCTCCCCGAAGCGAGCCACGATGAGGCGGCGAGCGCCCGTGGCTCCATCGCAATCGAATCCAGAAGGGGGGAATAGGATTTCCCTTCAAAATCATCATAGATTGCGATTCCAGATCTTTTGCATGACACTTGCGATACCTGCCGCCACCCCCGCGGGGCGCCCCCGTGGCGGCCTCACGTCGGTTTTCATTCTCCTTTTGGACGGCAATCCGGACCGTTATACTCCAAAATAAGCTGGTGTGTGAACCTGTCCTTATCTCCATGCCTCCAGGGATTTTCATTATCCGGATGTGAACGCACGTTCATGCGTGTTTCCAATTGAAAATGCACACGATGCCTGCATTTCGAGGCACCCGTAATGGAAATTTTCCAAAACATTTCCCGGGTAAATGACCCTGACCCCACTTTCTTCAGACAGAAACGCTAATAAAACCAACTGCCCAGCGAGGGCCCTATGAGGCGCACGAGCGACCCCCGAAGGGGGTGGGGGTGCTCATACCGGTTATCGCATTTTTATGATTCCGTGGCGAATTGCCCCAATTCATATCCGTTTCACCAGAGACGGATTTGTTTTGGGGGTTGAAACCTCCGCACAGGTGCCATTTCTCGTAAGGGGACTGGAATGATGAGAAGGGGGCGATCACACCCTGAAAAGAGCCCCCCCCTCGCATTTTTGCTCCCATCCTTTGGGTGCGAACCCTCGTTCATGCACGTTTCTGCGGAGCAAAAAAGAACCAGATGAACCTGATGTCCGGAAGTGTTGCCCGGATCCCGGTAACTCAGAACCGTTTAATCCCACGGGTCAGCAAAGAGGAGAAAAAGCTCAGCTCTTGCCTTTCATGATGCTGATATCTGCGGTTACGTCATTGCCTGACATCTCCACAAGATAATTTCCGGGGTTCCGGACCATGAACTCACTTTTTGTCACATCCGGGTAGTCCTTCCCATAGCCCTTTGCCTCAACTACGGCCCCATTACCGGCATCGATTATCTTTATCTCGAACCATGCATTGGGGTTCGGGTAGGTGACAACGATGGTCTCTTCAGATGAAAGGCCGATGTTGATGACCTTTGTCCGGCTTATCATTTTAGGTGTCAGGTTGAACTTGATGAAGAGCGGGGGGGTGGTGAGATCGTGGGCAAACGTCTCTTTCTGGCCAAAGGCAAAGAACTGGTCAAGGGTGTAAATCTCGTCATAGTACTCTTCATACCTTGGATCCAGTTTCCTGACTGTGCCGGTTGGCGTGACCCACGGGACCGGTGTTTCAAACGAGGCCGCCGGCGGAAGGGTGACGGGCAGGGGAGTCGGGACGGGGGTTGGGACCGGAGTTGGCGCAAGACCGATTCCTGCTTTCTGGAGGTACGGCAGGCCGACAAACCATGCGCCGGCAGCTAACACCAGGATGAGGAAGAGAACCGCAATGATCGGGACAAGGGGCAGGGGTTTTGCCGGGGGAGGTGAGGGAACCAGCGGCTGGCGGGGAAGCGGCGCCGGGGGTTCTGCCGGTGGGAGCAGGGGTTCGGTAACCGGTCCGGGAACCTGCTCAACCGGGGCCCCGCAGTTCTCGCAAAATTTAGAACCAGCGGGAAGTTCCTCGCCGCACGAAGTGCAAAATGCCATCTATAACTCCATTGCAGACGATGCGGTATATTTCTTTTGGGGATTGATGCAGGATTTGCCGGAAGTGAGAGATTAAAAAAAGAGGCTCTGTAGAAACACACATGAACGGGCGTTCACACCCCAACTATGAAAAACGCTGCACGAGGGATTTTTTCGAGCACCTCCCGAATCAGGACCTCCCAGATGATACGGCGGGGTAATTTCCGGCTCGGGAAAATCGGTAATTGAAGCCGCCGCACAGGCGCCCTGCGGGGCGGCGGCAGGAATCGTAATTGGGGGCATGGGGGCATCAGCCCCCATAATTTATTCTTCCGGGAATCTGTTTTTCATGGGAAAAGCTAACAGAAATATCAGATTGTATTACGATGGGGCCACGGGCGCTCGCCGCCTCATTTAGGGCTCGCCTTTGTGGAGCATGGCCGTGGATGGAGACCCATGCGAAAAATTTTCATCAGGAATGGGGGCGGTCAAGGGGGCTTGCCCCCTTGGGGTGCCTTTCCCTTTGGGAGAGAGAGGGGGTCACCTTCGCAAATTTCGCTTGAGCACGAAACATGATGATTTCTACAGAGCCAAAAAAAGAGACTGCCCTGGTCCCCGCTCATTCTTCGCGGAGCATCCGGTCAATGGCATGGGCAGCAGTCTTGGCTGCACCCATAGCAAGGATGACTGTTGCTGCCCCGGTTGCGACATCGCCCCCGGCAAAGACCTTACGCATCGAGGTCCGGCCGTCCTCATCAACGATGACATTGCCGCGCCGGCCCCGTTTCAGTTCAGGGAGCTCGCTGATCAAGAGCGGGTTTGGCCCCTGCCCGATGGCGGCGATAAAGACATCGGCATCGATGGTGAAATGGCTCCCCGCAACTTCCTTAGGCTGTGGCCTGCCGGATGCATCCAGGTCACACATCTCCATCTTTACGCACTCGACACCGGTCATGGCCTGGTCGCCAAGGATCTTTGTCGGGTTTGCGCACATGACAAACTCGACACCTTCCTCTTTTGCCCGCTCCACTTCTGCAATACGGGCGGGGAGATCCTCCTCGCGCCTGCGGTAGACGAGCGTGACCTTCCCGCCAAGCCGCCGGGCCACCCGGGCTGCGTCCATGGCAACATTGCCCCCGCCCGCGACAACAACCCGGCTGCCGCGTTTGATGGGGGTATCAAAGACCGGGAACCGGTCGGCCCGCATCAGGTTCACCCGGGTTAAGAACTCGTTTGCCGAGTACACGCCCGGCAGGTTCTCGCCCAAAAGTCCCATGAAGTACGGCAGACCGGCACCGGTGCCGAGGAAGACTGCATCGTAACTGAGCAGTTCCTTCGTTGTCACGCTGCGCCCGACCAGGTGGTTGAGCCTGAGCTCGACCCCGAGGGCAAGCACCGCATCGATCTCGGCTTTGACGATCTCCTTTGGCAGACGGAACTCAGGGATGCCGTATACCAGCACCCCGCCTGCCGCGTGGAGCGACTCAAAGAGGGTGACGTGATACCCCATCCGGGCAAGTTCGGCAGATGCCGTGAGCCCGGCAGGACCGGCACCGACCACGGCAACACGACGACCGGTTGCCGGTTTCTTCTGGGGGGCGGTCATGCCCTGCCGCCGCTCTTCATCAGCAACAAAACGTTCGAGCTCGCCGATTGCGATCGGTTTTGCCTTTTTGCCAAGGATACAGACGCCCTCGCACTGCACTTCCTGCGGGCAGACCCGGCCGCAGATGGCAGGGAGCATATTCTGCTCCTTGATGATGGCAGCAGCTTTCTTAAAATCCCCGGCAGCCACTTCACGGAGAAAGGCCGGGATATCGATCTTCACCGGGCAACCACTGACACAGAGCGGCTTCTTGCACTGGAGGCAGCGTTCGGCTTCTGCCATAGCCTCAGGAGCCGTCATGCCACAATCGACTTCACCAAAATCGCGAAGGCGCTCTTCTACGCTGCGGTCATGCATGGTGGCCACCACCGCACCTGCACTGGTGCTCCTGGTATTTCTCAAGCGAGACCTTCTCCTCGGGCTGGTACATCCGGCTGCGCTGCATCAGCGTGTTGAAGTCCACCTTGTGGCCATCGAACTCGGGGCCGTCCACGCAGGCGAATTTGGTCTCGCCATCCACGATCACCCGGCAGGACCCGCACATGCCGGTGCCGTCGACCATGACGGGGTTTAAGGAGACGAAGGTCTTGATGCCTGCCGGCCTTGTTACCTCGGCGGTCACCTTCATCATGATGGTCGGGCCGATGATCCAGACCGCGTCAACCTTCTCACGGGCCATGGCCTGTTTCAGGAGGTCCGCGGCAAACCCGTGGAACCCCTTGCTGCCATCATCTGTTGAGAGATGAAACTCATCGCAGGCCTCCCGCATCTCGTCTTCGAGGATGATGAGGTCAGCATTCCTTGCGCCGACAATGCCGATGACCCGGTTGCCGGCAGCCTTTAAGGCACGGGCGATGATGGGCAGACTTGCGGTCCCGACGCCGCCACCAACAAGGACGCAGGTCCCGAATTTTTCAATATCGCTTGGTTTTCCCAAGGGGCCGGCAATGTCCTGGATATGGTCGCCCGCGGACAACTGGGCAAGGTGGGTGGTGGTCTTTCCGACCGTCATGAAGATGACCCGGATTGCGTCCCCGTCGACTGCCGATATGGTGAGGGGGATGCGTTCTCCTTTCTCGTCAATCCTGAAGATGACAAACTGTCCTGCCTGTGCATGGTGGGCGACATGCGGCGCATTCACCCACAGCTGGTGGACTTTATCGGCAAGCGGACCGGATTTTTCAATTCTGAACAATGGTTTCACTCCAGTATCTGGTAAAGGATAAATGAGATTTGATCTGTTTCCAGCGCAGCTATTTGGGTTACAGCTTCTTTATCTTACGCACCCGGACCGCCACGCCGCGATGCGACCGACCCAGGTCACTGGCAGGAAGCGCAGCCCGGCCGGTTGCCATTGCTTTTGACCCGACCACAAGCACCTCGTCGCCATCCCGGATCTCCGGGTCTGCCCGGGTCACACCGGGAATGAGGACATCGCCTTCCGGGATGAAATCGTCGATATAAACGCGATAACTTTCCGGAATCATTGCCCAGCCGTCAAACGTGGGTCGCAGCAGGCCGGTACCGGTGTCGATAGAGAAGATCTGTGCCTTGCCTTTGCTGTAATAGATCTCCGGGTAATGGCCCCGCAGGGTGACACCCCGGGTGTCCACATCCGCCCCGAACTGGTACGAGATCATGCCGTGGAGCCGGTCGTCCTTGACCTTTCGTTCACCGGCAAGGGATGCATCAAGGGCATTGAGTTCTGCATTGCCGGTCGGGTGTTCCGTGCAGGAATATTCCAGGCTGATGCCGCATGCCTGCGCTGCCATCTGCGCGACTTTGAGCGCCCCCCCTTCAAGGTGGGCGATGACCCGTCGGTAGGCATGGCGCCGGAAATAGCGCGTAAGGATGTCTGCGATATACGCACATTCCTCGGCATCCCAGTAACCGGTCACCGGCACATCGTAGTGCATGGCCGGGTAGATGGTCTCCAGTTCGCGGGGCACAAGCCCCAGCGGGGAGGTCACGATAAGTTCATGAGCCCGGCCCCCGACAGCCAGCTGGAACCTGCGGTGGCTCTGGGAGAGCGAGTAGGGTTTTCTTGCCGAACAGGGGAGAAGGACGGCCACATCGGCATTCTTTGGCGGGACATACCGCGAGAGGAGGCGCTCGGCAAACCGGCGTACCTCGGCCCGCTGCATGGATTCAGAAGAGTTCGCCCGCATGATGCCCGGCCGTCCAACCGGCTCTGCCTGCTCCATAACGGGATACTGCCGGTCGAGGTGGCGCAGGATGGCTACCTGGTCGGCAACCATCCGGCACCGGGATTCCACGAGTTCGCGGAGCTGTCCCTGTTCGATATACTGTGAGACGAGCGCTATCTCCTGCCGGAGGGCATGGCGGTTGTGCTCTTTGAGATCGTTTGCCAGGCAGCCCGGGCAGGTGCAGATCCCGCTTTCAAGTGCCTCTTTTGGAAACTCCCCCGTGGGCGTGCAGAAGATCCCCTGTGCAGACCTGAGATCCGCGGCAAGGTAATCGAAGAGGTCAAAGCCGGAGTAGCAGAGGATTGCAACGGTTGACGGGAGTGCGGCGGCAGGGGCATACCACGCGGTATCCACCGGGGTCTTCTCCTTGAGCTGCACAAGCCAGTCCACGTAATTCCGGGGATTGGCAAACGCGGTATGCCACCCGGCAACCATCACGCAGTCCCCGCTTTTTGCACTATTCTCCCGCCGGGGGTGGATACTGACCGGCTGCTCTCCCGGAGCCGGGGGATATTGGGCAACCAGGGTTACGGGTGCAGGGAGCGGGATATTGGTATTGAACCGGGCCGCAAGGGAGGAAAAGAGCGTTTGGGTATCTGCTGCCGCAGGGACTTTGAATGCAGGGAGCCCGTCCGGTTCAAAGGTGCCGGTCCGGGCAAGCCCGTCGCGTTTCCTGATATTAAACCGGGTCATGCCGCACCTCGATGTTGCCGAGCACTTCATGCACGATCCCTTCCCAACGGGCCGGGCAGGAGAGGGTAAAATGGCTTTCCGGATGCCGCTCCATCAGAATACGGATCCCTTCACAACCTCTCCTCACCATGGTATCGTCCCACTCCGGGATCTCGGAGGGGCCGATGGGGAAGGTCTCCTTGAGCTCTTTGGGATAGGGGCCAAAGGGCGGTTTGAAGAAGAGCGTGGTCTCAAACTCGTCGCGTTCGCCACCTTCAAACGCGACAAGGACGGTCTTTCCAAGGGAGATCTGCGGCAGGTGCTGCTGGTACCGGATCACTTCCGTGCGAAGACAACTCTCGTCACCGCGGTAGAAGAAGCGGCGCTTGGAGACCCGGTCATGCTTTGCCAGTTCCGGGGCATGTGCGAGGAGCGCCCGGTAACCCGCGAGGAGCTGGGGGTGGCCCCGGCAGCGCTCGTCCACAAGTTCAAAGAGGGTCCCGTCAAAGATTGCCTGGCGGATCCGTGCAATCTCGGCAAGCGTTACGTGCAGGTTGTGGAGGGCAAGGAGGCGTTCGCGGTCCTTTGCATCACGAAGTTCTTCTGCTGTATGACTCCGGCAGACCGCACAGGAGCAGGGAAGATCGATGAGTTCCCCGATCCGGTAACTCCCGTGCGTGGTCATGTACCGCCCGTCCTTTGCATAGAGGGCATAGGCTGCAGAGTCGAAGAGATCGCAGCCCATCGCGGTTGCGAGCGCGAACATGGTGGGATGACCGGCGCCAAAGAGGTGGATGCAGGCCGAGGGGGAGAGGGTCCGTTTTGCCGCCATGACCACGCTGACCAGGTCGCGGTACCGGTAGTTCTCCATGAGCGGGACAACGGCACCGATGGGGCAGAACGAGAAACCGAGATCGGTCACTTCCTTTCCTGCCCGCTCGCGGAGATCCTCAAAGATGCCACCCTGGACCGGGCCGGCCAGGGGTGCATCGGGCCCAAAGACCTCCTTTGCCTCGCGGAGGCGTTCCATGGTGATTTCGAGCTCCCGTTCGGTAGTCTCGCGATCGGAAGACGGGGAGGTGGGGATATCGAGCGGCACCCAGATGTCGCTTTTGATGTCACGCTGGAAGGAGAGTGTCTCGGTATTCGTGATGGAGACCTGCCCGTACACCGAGAGCTGGAATGAACCGGAGTCGGTCATGATGACGCCATCGAAATCCAGTACCTTGTGGAGCCCTTCTGCCAGGGCACGATTACGGAACTGCTTACTCTGGGAGAAGATGTAGGCATTGGTGATGATCGCTTCAACACCCATCTCCCGCATCTCTTTTGGGGAGACGAGGGGGAGGTGAGGGTTGATGACCGGCAGGAGCGCGGGGGTCCTGATGACTTTCTTTCCCACGGTAAGTTTACCGCTCCTTCCCGCAATATCGGAATAAAGACTCTCGAACGCAATTGCCATGTGCCGCACCGGAACTGTCGCTGTATATGTGCTGCAATCAGGTTAAACGGTTGCCCTCATTCCTGTTCGGAGAATATCTGGCCTTCGAAGGTGAGGAGCTCAACCCTGCTGTCCTGCCAGCACTGCGCGGGGAGCCCGGCCTTGACGCAGGTCTGGTGCAGGAAGGTCTCCGGATCCCAGCCATATTCTGTTGCCACCTGCGGGAGGAGGAGCCCGCTCGTTCCCCTGCCCCGGACGATCAGGCCATGTTTCCCGACAATGACCTTTTTTGGCCGGTCTTCGGGGTTCCCTTCAACCGGAACCGGGACGGTGAGAACCGTTACCTCGATGTGGATCTTTGTGAGTTCCTCTTTTTTTACCGGGGGAAACCGGGGATCCTCAAGAGCTGCGGATAGCGCAGCCTGGATTATTGCCTCCCCAAGGGGCATGACCGGGTACGGAAGGCCGATACACCCGCGGAGCTGTCCGCCTTTTGTCAGCGTGACAAAGATGCCGCGTTTCTCCTCCATGAAGGGAAAATGGTGGATGAGAGGCTTGGGTTCCTGGGCAACAGCACCAGCAATCTCACTGCGTGCAATGCGGAGCAGCAGTTCGCCATCATGCAAAGTGAGCAGGTTCATGGATGATATCTCCTTATCTGTGACTGTGCTTAGCGCAGGTTCTTTATGAGCCTATCGAACCGGGCTGCCCCACTGGAGAGCCTCGTTCTCATGCCGCTGGCGCTTATGCTTATCTGCCCGGCCGGCCAATAGACTGAGCGAGAGGGAGAGAGCGGCCGACGGTGACTTAATTGTCGCTGAGGAAAGTCCCCCCACCCACCGGGCACGCAGCCGTACACAAGTACGGGTGGCGAGAGTCACGGCAATGGCACAGAAACGACACGGCCTGTTACCAGTCATGAAGCGGTTGAGCCGGTAAAACGGCGAGAAGCAGGGTCTTCCTGCGAGTAACCCGCTGAGCGTTAAATGACAGGATACGGTGAAACGGCGAATCCCTGCGGGTGCAAGCCAGAACAGGACAACAGGACGCCCGGTTTCCGTCCGGGTTTGGCGCTAAGCTGAATGCCGCTATGAACAAAAGGAGGCTTACTCCTCCCACTCACTTCTTCTGCATGGGAATGCCGGAATAGTCCTCAGATCCACAAGTCGAGCAGGGTACGGGACGAACCGTCGGCAAAGGAGCCGGTGCAAACCACATGCGCAGGCTCATGAAACGGCCCAGATATTGTAACGGTTGCGCCCCGCTGGACCGGGGTGGTCCCAAGACGGGAACCCATGGACTGGAGACGGCCCGTTCCCCTGCTGTCGGTGACCGTGGTCGAAAGTTCCATGAGCAGATCCGCATCCGGGCTGCCCGTATAGGTCACGACAATCTTTGTGGAATCCGGTTTTTCTACAATTACCGCACCATTTCCGGTCTCCGTAACTGAAGGCAGAGGAGCTAGCGGCAGCTCCTCCGGATCCGTAGTCTCCTCACGGGGAGTGACCGGTTCGGCTGAGAATCCTGCAGGCTGCGCGCATCCGGCTGCGAGGAGCAGGGCAGCAATAAGCAGGAGCGGCACGACCATCCCTGCACGGAATGATAGCAAGAAAAGCGGCAATCTCATACATGAGCATCTGGGCTTTTGTTCATAAAAACCCGGAGGGTCATCATCTGGTGACTGGCAAAGACGGCAGGGATCCTGCCTGACAAGCAGGTTTTTCCTCTTGCCCGGACTAACGTAGCGTACCAGAAGTGGTCATCATGCCGAAATCTCCCTTGTGTTCACGAACCCTGCAGCTCTTCTGCATGGGCATCCTCATCAGTGCGCTGGCAGGCCCGGTCGTTGCCTATGAACTCTCGTCCGGCTCGCCCTCAACCGGTACCGCATCCATTGCCAATGGCGACCCGGTCACGCTCCGCGGTATCGCCACCGGTCATCCCCGGGAAGGCCTGCAGGTCTGGGTGATTGGCAAAAATTACCTGGACATCGACACGGTTCAGGTAAACAACGATAATACGTTCGATTTCGAGCTCAAACCGTCCGACACCCAAAACCTTGCACCGGGCCAGTACTTTGTCGTTGTCCAGCACCCGATGATGAACGGAGTGTTTGATATCTATTATGATGCCTCGACCGGCAAGGTCATCAACCGGCAGATAGGCGCGGACGGGAACACCATCTACACAATGTCCGGTGCCGGCAGCCTCCAGGGCCCGGACAGTGCCAATGCTCTTGTCAATGCCATCAGCAGCCAGAACGTTGATGACAGTTTCACCACCTATACGTTCTTCATCTCCCCGCCATCCGCACTCATCAATCCCATCGGGGATCATGCGGTCGGCGACCGGTTTACCATCAGCGGTTCCACCAACCTTGCAGCCGGTGACCAGCTCATGGTCGATGTCACCTCTTCCTCGTTCCAGCCAACCCAGAAGTCCCAGGACAGCGGTTTCTCGGGAGCCAGCGGCATGGTGACGGTTGTTTCCGGCACGGGCGGGTACAACCGGTGGTCGTTCGATGTCGATGCATCGGCATTCCGGCCTGATGAGTACATCGTCACAGTATCCGGCATCACGGTGGATGTCAAAGGATCTGCAATGTTCAACATCCTTGAGCGGGCAGCAGTAACCCCGGTGGCGCAGGAGATGACGCCGGCTGTTACAACCGCCATCACGACCACAATTCCGGTTCCCACGGCTACCACGCCGGTCAAATCGCCATTACCCGCCGGGCTGGTCATCCTCGGGCTGGCCGTTGCGGTGATGAAAAAGGCAGGAAGGTAAAAAAGGCTCCTTTCTAAAAAAATGCGCTTTAGAAATCATCATGGTGCGCACTCAAGCGGAATTTGCGAAGGTGACCACCTCTCTCTCAAGAGACGGGGAGGAAACCCAGGGGGGCAAGCCGCCTTGACCACCCCCGGATGAAAATTTTTCACCTGGGCCCCCATCCACGGCCATGCTCCACGGGGCGAGCCCCGATGAGGCGGCGAGCACCCGTGGCCCCCTCGCAAAAAATATAAGATTTCTGTTAAATTTTCAACAGCACTAAAAAATTACAGTATCAAAGCACATGTTTCCCATTGTTGACGATGAAAGGAACTTTGTTAACGGCATCGGATAGGGTGTGAAATCACGAAAACCTCCTTTGCCCGGCCGCGACCCGATGAGGCGTTGTGCCGAGCCCCTTCCGGGGGAGGGAATCGTCACAACCCGGGGGTTTGGGGGGTGGCGAGACCCCATTCCTCTGTTTGCAAAGAGCAGGGTTTACCAGCCGAGGAAGAGGGTCTTTGTCCGGGAGTACTGGTCCACGGCATGGTGGCCGTTCTCCCGTCCTGACCCGCTCTCCCCGGTCCCGCCAAAGGGAATCTCGGGCGGGACGGTGAGGTGCCGGTTCACCCAGACAATGCCGGCATGCACTTCGTCAAAGACCCGCCGTGTCGTAGCGAGATCTTTTGTCCAGACGGAAGCCCCAAGTCCGAACCGCGTGGCATTTGCCGCAGCAATTGCCGCGTCAAGGTCCGCAACGGTCATCACCGGCAGGACCGGGCCGAAGATCTCGTCATGCACAAGGCAGCTCCCTGGCACAACCCCGGTCACCAGTGTCGGGTGGTAGAAGAAGCCGGGCTCGTATGCCTTTCCCCGGAGGATGCCCCCGCCCGTAAGAATAGTTCCCTCCTCATTCTGCCGGACCTGCTCCACAGCCTGTGAGACCCGGTCCCGCTGGGCGGCACTGACAAGGGGGCCCATATCGGTTTTGGGACCAAGACCGTTTCCCACGTTCAGGGCGCTGACCCGCTCTTTGAGTACGCGGGTGAACGCGGGGGCAATCTTCTCGTGAACGATGAGGCGTTTCACCGCAGTGCAGGTCTGCCCGGCATTGTAGAACCGGCCCCGCACGGCACCCTCAACCGCCCTTCCGATATCCGCATCGTCCATGACGATCATCGGGTCTGAACCCCCCAGTTCAAGGATCAGTTCCTTGCCCCGGGGCGCTGCAAGCTCGCGTACCCGGGCCCCGGTTGTGCAGTTGCCGGTAAAGGAGATCTTCCTGATCTCCGGATGGGTGACCAGTGCCTCGCCAACGTCCCTGCCGCTGCCCGTGACCACGTTCAGGACGCCAGACGGAAGGCCGGCCTCGTCAAGGGCTGCTGCAATCCGGAGGTTGGTCAACGGGGTGTCCGATGCCGGTTTGAGGACCATCGTATTTCCGGCAAGCAGTGCCGGCCCGACCTTCCACCCCATGATGAGCACCGGCATGTTCCAGGGGATGATTGCCCCGCAGACGCCAAGGGGCTCCCGGGTTACCATGCAGTCCCCGGCCGCCCCGAGCCGGACGGACTCACCGGAAGGCTGTGCGGAGATGCCGGCATAGAACTCAAGGATGTTGGCAAACCCGCGGACCTCATCGATCGCTTCCCGGAGGGGTTTACCCTGTTCGAGGGTGAGCAAACGGGCAAGATCCTTGTGCTGCTCCCGGACCTTTGCCGCAGCATGGAAAAGAATCTTCCCCCGGTCCCGCATGGAGCGTTTCTTCCATGCATCGCCGGCAGCTGCTGCCGCCTCAACCGCCTGGGCAAGATCGTCTGCTGTACCCGCCGGGACCCGGTCGATCGATTCGCCCGTTGCCGGGTTCAGAACATCAATCCAGCGTTCGTCCGGCGATGTGGTTTCTTTGCCCCCGATTCTCATATCCATTGTCTTGGCTCCGCAGGAATTGTTCCTGTAGTAGAGATACACGATACCGGGTATTGAAACATTCACCCGGATTCTGTTCACCGGGCTGTATCGGCCCGGATACCCGTCAGCCCTGCGGCACCTGAATCGGAGAGGAGACAGGATCAGGGGCGGCAAGTTCCCGTTGCACCTCCCACTCCGGCTGCCTCACGCCCCCGCCAAAGGCATACGCGATGTCGTTCCACGCCTTCTCCATGAGCGACCGGTAGTACGGGATATCGAATGTTTCAGCTCTCCATTCAGGATCCACCTGGTACCTGCGGGCATCCCGGATAACGTAACTGATCTTCATGCCCGGCACAACCTCCACGCCGCAGTCACGGTATGCCTGCACCGCAGCTCCCTCCAGGCAGCGGTGGGTGTAGCGGGTACGGCTGATACGCCGGCTTATCGCAAGCGAGCGGGGGTCAGCGTGCGGGAGCTCCTGCAGGGCCGTTACGTAGATCCGGTAAACCCGGTCCCTGACCGTTGCGAGTCCGGCCGCGGTCCGTTCTTCCCGCATTATCTCAAACATCTCCTGCTGCATTGTGCGGATATAATCCGGCGTGTCATGACGCCGTGCAGCGATCCCCCGCACTTTCATGCTCCCGTCAAAAAGCCGGCCGTAATACCGGTTGTATGCGCCAAACCCGTCATTGAGCGGCAAAAAGACGATCCAGTCAAAGTGCTCACACTCGGCCCAAAGCCCGGTCACATCTCCGATACGCTGCTGTAATTCTTCAACCGGCGATCCCTGCACCCAGAGGCAGTCGACGATGCCGTGCAGCACCGTAAAACCCATGGACTCGGCAAGGTCCTTTGTCTGGATCAGGATCTCCCGCGATCGGGCCGTGA